>CAWUWH010000172.1:0-14318 GCA_963926035.1 uncultured Rhodospirillales bacterium | reverse complement strand
TCCAAGTTGAAAACAGCAATGCTGCGGCTCAGCGATTGTATGAACGGATTGGCTTTCGTGCTGTTTATGGCTATCACTATCGAAGACATTGGACACCATCGTGAACGAAACACTGAAACTCGGCGACTTTGTGCAAACATTTCAGATTGAAGATCTTAATATTCGTGGACGTTTGGTCCGAATGGAAGATGCATTTGCACGCGCAACAGAGAATCATAATTACCCACCTTTGTTGGCGCAATTAATTGGTGAGACGATGGTTCTTGCCAGCGTGCTCGCCAGTGCATTGAAGTACGACGGCATCTTTACATTACAAATCCAAGGCGACGGCCCAGTCAGTTTGATCATGGCTGACATTACCACTGATGGGGCGATGCGCGCTTATGCCAAATGCCGCGAGGACGCCGACCTATCCAAAGTAAATAGCGTATCAATTCCTCAGTTGATCGGTGCTGGGCATATGGCATTTACCGTGGACCAAGGCCCTGATACAGATCGATATCAAGGGATTGTGGAGTTAACGGGCCCTACCCTCGCTGAGTGCGCGCAAAATTACTTCCGCCAATCCGAACAACTGGAAACAGCCATCGTCATCACGTCGAGGCCAAATACAGATGGAGAGGCGTCGCGCGCCGCAGGTCTGATGATCCAGCGCCTACCGAATGAAAAAGACGGCGACACCGAAGAAGAAAGCTGGCGACGGGCCGTCGTTCTCATGAGCTCTATCAAAGCCGAGGAGCTTTTAGACACAAGCTTAAGTGCTTCACAGGCTCTCTATCGCTTGTATCACGAAGACGGCGTGCGCCTCTACACACAGAACCATCTCCGCAATGAATGCCGCTGCTCAGAAGAGCGGGTCAGCAGTACTTTAAGCTCTTTTCCAAAATCAGAGATTCAAGAGATGGCTGAAGACGGTCGCATTACCGTCACTTGCGAGTTCTGTAGAACAGACTACGTTTATAATGATTCAAAGCTTGAAGCTTTATATGCGGATCATGATCCAGCACCCGACACCACCGATACAAAGGAAATATAAACCATGCACACGTCTTTCCCAGTTCGACGCCTGACACTCGCACTTGGTTTTATTGCATGTATGGTAGGGCTGAGCGCATGCGCGACACCACCCCCACCGCAGTTTCCTGAACTGACCTACACGCATTTGCCAACTATCACGTTAGGTGTTGCCAAAATCGAGGTCGTCAGCACGTCAAAAAAATCAGACGCGGCACCCCATATTGAGATCAGTATGCCGGTCACACCAGAACAGACTGTCCGCAACTGGGCGCGCGATCGGCTTCGTGCAAGCGGCGTATCAGGCGTTGCCAAAGTTATTATTGAAAATGCGTCCGTCACTGAAACTGAGTTGGCACGTTCAAAAGGTCTAAAGGGCGTATTTACAACAGAGCAGTCGCAACGCTATGACGCCAACCTCAAAGTATCGATCCGACTTGAAGGGGTACCGCGCGTTTCAGAAGCCTTTGCCCAGGCTGAAATCAAACGGTCTCAAACGGTTCCAGAAGATGTGTCCGTGAACGTTCGCGAGCAGGCATTATTTGATCTGACTGAAAACGTCATGAAGGATTTTGACCCCGCAATGGCCGCTTCTATCCGCAAACACTTGGCTGATTTTATTCGCTGAGGCGCGCTCAATCTTCTTCGGCAAATTCCGACGGCATTTCATTCGCCATTGAAATATCAAGTTCGAAGCCGGTTTCTTTCTTGACCAATTTACGTGCCTTGGCCACGTGCGGCTGACCGCGTTTTAGTTCACGCCAAACCTGCACAGCCTGCGTGTACAAGCTTGAGTCCGCCACTGCGCGCAGTGAATGCACCCACACCTGCAAGCCAAGCGCGTCGTGAAGCCGCTTCTTTCTAGCTAAGATGCCAACTGCCTTGGCGACATCGTGTTGGTACATCGGTGCGTCTTTAACAAGCTGTGTCAGATCACGCATCGCCACACCTTCTGAAATCAGAATATTACGGTGATGAACAGCGATGGCCAAAACGAGGCCGATACTTTCATCATCAAGCTCCTGCAAATGATCGACGAGCTCTTTCGCTTCTTTGACATAGCGCTTACGAGCCCATCCACGAGTCATTTTACCAAACATATATTACGATCTCCAGAAACTGCGGCTGAGCATGACAATCACGGTGAAGAGTTCAAGGCGACCTAGTAACATACCGCCTGCCATCAACCACTTCGCTGCATCCGGGAAAGACACGAAGTTCCCTGTCGGTCCTGCAACAGGTCCTAAAGCCGGGCCAACATTGGCGATTGACGTTGCTGCACTTGAGAACGCCGTCACAAAATCCAGCCCCAGAAGACTAAGACCCAGCGTCAACAATGCGAATGTGAAAAACCACATAAAGAAGAATGACAGCACCGAAATAATAATCTCTTCCGAGATAGGTCGCTTGTTAAAGTATGGAATAAATACGCCATGCGGCTGCAAAAGATGATGGATCTGTGTGCGTGCCGCGGCGTAAAGAACCTGAAAGCGGAATACTTTAATGCCACACGTCGTCGAGCCGGAACATCCACCGATAAACATGATGAAGAAGAAGATGACCGGTGAAAAGCTTCCCCAAATGCTATAGTCGTCTGTCGCATATCCAGTGCCGGTGACAATCGAGACAATATTGAATGTTGCCAGGCGAAGCGCATTTAACGGGTCCTCGCCAACTTCAAGCACCAACCACCCACACGTTGTGACGATCACGCCTGCGACGAAAACGAGGAACCATTGAACCTGGCTGTCATTGACGACAGCAAGCATATCTCCTTGCAGGGCACGCAGATAAAGAATGAATGGTAGAGCGCCGACGAGCATGCCTGCCGCTGCGATGTACTCGATCATGGCTGAATCAAAATACGCGAATGACTCGTCGTGATTTGAGAACCCGCCCGTTGCAATCGTTGTCATCGCGTGCGAGATCGCATCGAACCCGGTCATCCCTGCAACCCAGTAGAATCCCACCCAAATTATTGTAAGTAACAGATATATAACGCCAATGGCTGAGGCTATTTGAGCGGCACGTGGCATCGCTTTATCAGACTGGTCAGAGCTTTCCATTCGGAATAACTGCATACCGCCAACTTGCAACATCGGCAGAACGGCAATGCCCATGACGATGATACCGATACCACCGAGCCATTGTAAGAGCGAGCGCCACAACAAAATACCTGGAGGCGCGTTCTCAAGCCCAGAGATCACGGTCGATCCGGTGGTAGTAATGCCAGACATCGCTTCAAATACAGCGTCTGTGAAACCCATGTCGAGTTCAGAAAATGCGAATGGAAGTGATGCGAACAATGTCATCGCCATCCAACTCGTCGTCGTGATCATGAACGCATGACGAATTGTCAGCTTCATATCCCGTGTTTTTGATGTCAGTGCCATTGTCACACCGACAAAAAAAGTCATCGCGGCAGAGACAGCAAAGACCTGCCAGTCTGGATGGCCATAGGCGAAGTCTGCGATGGCCGGGACGCACATCACGACTGCTAGTGTCGCCAGCAAAAGGCCGACGACAAATATTGCCGGTCGGAAATCCATTGATACCCCGATCCTCGTCAGCCCAGTTGACCTCAGCCGACACTCAAGCGCGCGATGCGTTGAGGGTCAAGCCTTCAAGCAAACAGAGCTATAGCATTATTATGAGGTATCGCCACTGTTGTGATTAACCATCGACAAAAATTCCCGACGCGTAGAGGGATCTTCGCGGAATGCTCCGAGCATACGGCTGGTGACAAGGCTCACACCGTGCTTGTGGACACCGCGGGTAGTCATACAATGATGAACCGCTTCAACAACAACGGCAACGCCACGCGGCTCAAGCACTTCATCGATCGCATTGGCAATTTGTGCCGTCAGTTTTTCTTGGATTTGCAGGCGTTTGCCAAAGGCTTCAACGACTCGGGCAAGCTTGGAAATACCCACCACACGACGGTTTGGCAGATATGCCACGTGAGCGAGACCGATGAACGGCACCATATGGTGCTCACAGTGGCTTTCGAGGCGGATATCTTTCAAAAGCACCATTTCGTCATAACCTTCGGTTTCATCGAAGGTCTTTGACAGGTATTCACGGGGGCTAATGTCATAGCCTTGGTAGAATTCTTCGTAAGCACGAACGACACGGCTAGGTGTCTCCAGCAAACCTTCACGGGATGGCTCATCACCGGCCCAGCGAATAAGTGTGCGCACAGCTTCCTCAGCCTCGTCACGGCTTGGACGCTCTACATCCCGCACCTCATCAAGTTCAGGATTATCATGCTTGTGTGGGTTGCCTTTACCGTCGCCTGACGGCTTTTGTTCGTTCACGTTACGTCCTAACATCTCTCCCCAACTGAGAGGATAGCTAACTTTTGCACGCCACCCTATCATGCTTCGTTCTTATTGGGTAATCGTGTATTTAAACACCTTTACGCAAGTGCAACCGCGATAGATCACACCCACACAGAAATTTTAATGTACTGCACCTCTGGAATCTGGAATATCCAGCGCAAAGGTCGGCACTCGCACAACAAACCGATGCCCAGACGCATGCAGCATTTGAAATATGCCTGTCATGAAGCCACTTGATGTATTTAAAGGGGTTCCACTGGAATATTCGTGATCATCGCCCGGGTGCAGAATAGGCGTCTCACCCACAATACCATCACCAATAATCTCATGCGCACGGCCATTCGCATCTGTGATGCGCCAACGCCGGGTAATTAACTGCACCGGCGAATTGCCGAGGTTTTCAAGACGAACCTGATAAGCCCAGACATGCCGACTTTCTTCAGGATCTGACTGTTCATCGAGATAAACCGGCGTGACCTGCACACGAATACCGTCTGTTACTTCTTCAAATGTTTGCAGTTCAGCCATTTTTCACTCCCAAGCACAACGCGCCGGAGAACCAAACGTCCAGCGCGCTGCATTTAGACAGTGAGGACACCCCTTGTCCAGACCCGGAAAGTCCAGATCTTTACTAGGGTTAAAGGAATTTATCCGGACCAATGACAATTTCGACACGGCGATTCCCTGTGCTTCGCTGACCATCAGGGGTGACGATGCGCGGATACATTTCTCCAAAGCCAATAGTACTGATCTGCGCATCGGTAACACCACGGGCGCGTAACATGCTCGCTACACGGTCGGCACGAGCTTGTGACAATTGTTGGTTGATCGCACGTGAGCCCGACTTATCCGCATGCCCACCAAGAACAATACGCATATTCTTGTGCCGTGCAGCAAATGCTGCGGCTTCATCCAACGTCGCATTGGACCCGACGACCGGCATCGTACTGCCGAGCGGGAACGTGACATTGAACGATTTTAAATCAGGAACAATGTCAGAGATATCTTTACCGGCCGCTTTTAAAGCTGTGGCCGTTTCCGTGACGTATTCTCGAAACCCATCTTTGCAAAAAGCAATATCGAGGGGCTGAAAGCCTTCTGATGATTGCTCATTCCAACAGTCCAGTCTCGCGATCGCCTGGCCCGTTGCTTTCGGTGCGATCTGGTCACCGCCTCGTGCCCGCATGGCATTTAAGGTCTGGTAAGCTGCCACAATATCACTATTTGTCGAAGCAGAGCCTGTTGGCGTCGCCAAGGGCTCACCGTTTGCGGCCGCAATTACCTTTTCAGAGAACGCAATCGCAGACGCATTGTCCCACATGACTTGATTTTCGAAATGCGCGAGACGTTTATATTCTCGTGCAGCTTCAGCCACAGCGCCCTGGCCCTGAATATCTAAATTCTGGGCGGTTTCAATTTTTGGGTTGGTACAAGCTGCAATGGCAATAACAGCCAAACCAGCGATGAATGGTTTTAAGTAAAGATGTGTGTTCAAGGTAGCCTCCATAATCAACGAACGACAGAGACCGTTCTAAGGATGATCTGTGGCAATAAGATGGTGGATTATGGCAACGCGGTGATCATTAAAGGGCAAACACTGCTGCAATAGTTAAGATCAGAGCAGAGGTTATTCCGCAGCGACCTGCTGCTGAGCGCGCCACCGGAATATACTGGGTGCAATAGCAACACCCGCCTTCGCACGTTCTGCCTCGGGCATGACGTCCATATTCGGCCAAAGTCCATCTTCCATGCATTTAGCGTAACCGTCGGGCAATCTTTTCTCTCGCATCGAAGACGCTGCCGCCGCGTAATCATAATTCAGCGGGTAAATTTCAATTTCAATATCGGCACCGATTGGACGGATCACGGAAAACCAAACCTGAGGCGTGCCATCGTTCGCAGGCATACCAATGACACCCGCATTGTGCCAAACACGATCACCAAAAGCTTGCGTAAACGGCACACCTGCATGCCCGCCAATGATAGCGTCCACTTCCAATGCATCCAGATCGCGTTGCTTGATGGCATCATCCGTACCTTCAAACACAAATTCATTAATCAATGCAGCACTTCCATGAAAGACCACAAAGCGACGGCTGTTGAGTGAAAATGTTGCCTGCGCCGGCAATCCGCGCATCCAGGCACGCTGTTCAGGGTTCAGCTCGGCATTTGCATACGCGTACCATTGGCGCGACATCACATCGCAGGCTGTACCTTCTTCAAAGCCACACCCACAGTCATCTGCTTCGCCGCCAAAACTTTCCTCGCAATTGCCCATCACCGTTGTGATGCCCCAATCCATGATGGCGTCGGTTGTCTTTGCTGGCTCCCCCGCATAGGCCACAACATCGCCTGTACAGATGACATTCTCATCAGGGATGTTCAGCGACGTGGCCGCTTCACGCATAGCCTGCGTTGCCAATAGATTTGAATACGGTCCACCAAAGATAAGGACAGGACCCTGCAAAGGTCCCAGGTCACGCACATAAAAGGAATTATCAGTCATATCTGGATTAATCCGGGCTACACGACGCGCCGCCAAGAACGCAAAATTTTGCACAATGGGGATGATTGAGCTTCACCATTTTATCTGATTGGGCGAGATCATGGCCCAATTCAAAATCGGTGTCGTAAGGCAATAATGTACACGGCATGACAACAGGCTTATCTGCGCCTTTACGCTTCACAACCATCCGCGACGATGCACACATCATGGTTTCAGGGGCAACACCCAGAATATCCCAGCAATGCGTGGTGATTTCAGGCACATCTACATCTGCATCCATCTCAGGAAACAGGACGAGACTCCTCGGATCATTTGGATCGACAGGAATGTTTTCGGTCTCAAACAGCTTACCGTATCCAGTGCGGCCCTGCTCTTCGCTCTCGTCCCAGCAGGTCCGACCGGCAACGGCCAGTTTGACCTTGTTTTCAGCTAACCAGCGCAGACCATCAACCATCGGTGGCCAGGTGTTTTTGCCGCGAATGTCTTCATGCCGCTCGCGCGTGAAATGATCAACAGAGACACGAATAGACAATGCATCAGCATGGCGTTCTTTAATCACAAGCAACTCATCTCGCTTGTTGAGCATCGGCTTCATCGCGTTACTCAAAACAAGTGCCTTATAGCCCCGCGCCAAGACTTCTTCGAGCATCTGAATGATGTCCGGGTTCATAAACGGCTCACCACCGGTGAACGCAATTTCTTCAACCCGCATATTTTCGCATTCAATTTCATCTAGGTACACCTGTACTTCCGCAAACGTCATATAAGCAAGGGCATCGTTCTTGGGGCTGGACTCCATATAACAATTCACACAAGTGATATTGCACAGGCTTCCGGTATTGAACCAAAGCGTCGTTAAATGCGTTAGCGCAACAACAGCGCGTTGTTGACCATCCGCCGTCACATGCGGATCGCGGAATTTACGCGGGTCTAGGGCGCGGCTTGTTACAGACATTTAATTCGAGAACTCCATATTACACATCAATGAGAGGATGACTTAGCGCTTATTAGTTCTCAACTCAAATAAACCTCTCGTGAGGTTTCGTGCGCGATACCTATTGAAGAATTTAATTAAAAACTCATATGGTAATAATATGAATCTCACAAGGTCTACGCAGAGGAAGACACTATGGATTTCACGATTAAGCCTTTGTCGACGCATTTAGGGGCAGAAGTTACCGGACTGAACTTAAATGACGCCCTTGGCGATAACGTGCTGGGCGCAATCAAACGCGCATGGCTTGATCACGGGGGTTTTCTCGTCATTCGAGATCAAAACGAGATGACCACTGAAGCTCATATCACATTTGGCACCGCTATGGGCCCATTGTTTGGCGCCCCTGATCAAGACCCACTCCAAGACACCGTAAGCCGTTATATTCATCCAGATTATCCAGAAATATACCGTGTTTCCAATAAGTTGGACGAATCTGGGGAGCCTTTGGGCCGCAAAGGCGCTGGCACCTACTGGCATTCAGATGTGAGTTTCCGCAAGCAACCTGCCGCAGCCTCTATTCTGCATGCTGTTGAGATCCCTGATATCGGTGGCGATACCCTTTTTGCGAATATGACGAAGGCATTCGATGAGCTATCCCCTGCCATGAAAGAAACGCTTCGAGGCATAAAAGCTGTCCATGACTTCGGAGTTGCCGCGCGCACGCAGTACGCCACACCGATCGTTGTTGAAAATGATATGGCTGGCGCAAACCAAGCTGTTCATCCATTGGTCCGCACCCATAGCGAAACCGGTGCAGAAAGCGTTTATGTAAATCCAGGATTTACGTCACACCTTGAAGGTTATGACGCCGATGAGAGCCGCTGGATTCTCGAACCTTTATACGCGCACGCAATTAGGCCTGAGAACATCTATCGCCACACCTGGTCAGCGCATGACGTGGTGATGTGGGATAATCGCAGCCTGATGCACTATGCCGTCGCCGACTATGGTGATGCCCCCCGCTATATGGAGCGCACCACCTGCATCGGCGAACGACCGTCCTAGAACTGCATTAGCGTTGTTGGAAACGACGTCCAACCATAGCTGCAGCGATATTGATTTTCTGAATATCGATGGTGCCTCCCGCGATACCCCAGCCCCATCCATCGCGCATTTTCTGCTCGATAGGATATTCTGTGGAGTATCCGTAACCGCCCATAAGCTGGAGCGCCTTGCCCGTTACATCACGGACCATTTCGTTGGCGAAGCACTTGGCGATAGAACTATCAGCGACAGAGGGAAGCCCCTGCGACGCATTGACCACAGCCCGATATAATAGCAAGCGGGACGCATCTACCTGCATCTTCATTTCGGCAATCTGTAATTGCACAGCCTGGAAGTCGATCACGGCTTTGCCGAATTGCTTGCGGTCCTGCACATAGTCGAGCACGTAATCCAGCGCTGATTGAGCAATGGCGAGCGACATCGTCGTGTTGCCACAACGCTCAAGATCGAAAGCTTCCATCAATTGTCTAAAGCCACCAGCGGGCACGACAATGTTTTCGACGGGCACTTCGACTTTATCCAGATAGATGTCCGCACTCGGAATACCGCGGAAACCCATGTGATATTCCGGCTTACCGAAGCTAAGCCCTGTCCGGTCCTTTTCGACCAGCACAGCACCGATACCTTTTGCACCCGGCTCGTCCGACATCCGGCAATAGACAACATACGCATCAGCATGCCCGGCACCTGAGCACCAGCGCTTGGTCCCATTGACAACAACAGTATCACCGTTGGTTTCAGCTTTCGTCGTGAGATCCGTCAAAGCTGTTCCTGCACCCGGTTCTGACATCGAAACAGCGACAATCATTTCGCCGGCGCAGACTTTTGGTACAATTCTTTGCTTAAGCTCATCAGGCGCAAAGTGCGCAATCGCCAATGTTGGGCCAAAGCAGCTTTCAAAAATTGGGAAAGCAACAGCAGGAGAGATTTTTGCAACTTCTTCAAGGACCAGCACCGCATCCAAATGCGACAATCCCAAGCCACCAAGCTCGCTTGGCAGGTTTACACCCAAGAAGCCCATTTCGGCGTAGCGCTTTATAAGGTCGTGACTGGCAGGTGCTGCTGTTTTTTCTATTTCTAATGCAATTTCGGGTAATTCACTGACGGCAAATTTCCGAACAGTTTCTTGTAGGGCTTGTTGATCTTCGTTGAGCGTAAAATCCATTGTATCCTCCGGCTGGTTCAGTCTTGAATTTAGGGAGCCTCGTGACTGATGTCACCCTATGCCAGTAGGAAAATTCATTTAATTACACATATAATGCAGTGTATTGAACTCACGTCTCAGTGCTTTTGTTTCGTTGGCGAGTTCTGCGGGGCCATTGGAGACCAATGCCCGCGCAATTAACGATGCGATCTCTTCTATTCTGTCCACCGTAACACCCCATCGCACGAGTTCAGGTGTGCCAATCCGCAATCCGTTCATATCGCCTTCGACCGGATCAATTGGCAATCCGATCCCACAGGCAAGGAAGCCAGCTTCTCTGAGTTGCTTGGACGCCCTTTGACCGCCACCAAAGCGCGCGGCTTCGATGGCGAACTGATGCGACTTTGTGTATCCCTGCGCCTTTGCAAAGACCGGCAGTCCTTCTGCATCCAGGGCCTTGGCGAATGCTTGTGACAAAGCAATCATTTCGGCCCCGTACGCCTTACCGTAGTCCCGCCAATCCAGCATTGTGATCGCAAGTGCTGCCGATTTAGCAGCATCGAAGTTCGCTGTCATGCCAGGAAAGGCGATGGCATCAAGGCGCTCAGCAATCTCGGTATCGTTCGAAATAATGATCCCACCGGCGGGTCCACCCAAACTTTTATACGTACTCATTGTCATGAAGTGTGCGCCCTCATGAAGCGGGTTCTTCCAGGCACGCCCAGCGATGATGCCACACTGATGGGCGGCATCGAACATGACTTTCGCCCCAACCTCATCCGCAATATCACGGACTTCTCTGACCGGGTGTTCGAACAAGTTCAAACTACTGCCAACGGTGATGAGCTTTGGTCGCTCTTTCTTCGCCAAATCATGCAATGCATCAACATCAATTGTATAGCCGTCAACATTAACCGGCGCCAGGATCGTCTTCACCCCATAAAGTCCCGCGCATCCAGATGCGTGATGGGTCACATGGCCGCCAATAGAGGCAGGTGGCGCGATGATCGTATCGCCCGGCTTACACGTCGCCATAAATCCGTATAAATTGGCAATCGCACCTGATGGCACGCGAATTTCAGCAAACTGTGCATCGAAGACTTCAGCACAAAGCTCTGCTGCAATCACTTCGATTTCTTCAATCGCTTCCAGTCCCATTTCATATTTATCACCGGGATAGCCCAATGACGGACGCGACCCGATACCAGATGCCATCAATGCTTCGGCCTTTGGGTTCATCACATTCGTTGCCGGATTCAGATTAAAGCACTCGACCTCGTGGATTTCCCGGTTGCGCGCAGCTAATATATCAATCTGTGCGGCGATGTCTGACGACGACTGCATGGACGTGCGAGCAGCGATGCTCTGCACAAGATTTTCACAATGTTCTGGCACCCAGTTCCGTTTGACGAGGGACATGCTAATCTCCTTAAATTTTATCAAATCAATACCACACTTCAGGAAATCGCGGCAACACAATGCCGGTGATGCGCTTTCCAAATTCATTCAACTCCGCTACGATTTGGGAACTGTTGTTTTCCCTGTATATAAGGGTTTATCAGCATAGATCGTTCATAGAGGACGATTGTTTAGCGGGTGTGGTTCAATGGTAGAACGAGAGCTTCCCAAGCTTTAGACGAGGGTTCGATTCCCTTCACCCGCTCCAATCTATTCAATAGACTAGATTTTTCATCCCCTCTTGCACTTAAAAAATAGCGGCGTCGCATCAGCCATTATTCATTACTTTTTGTTTATTTGTAGGTTGTTTTTAGAGAGTATGGATCCCGCAATTTTCTAGATGTATTGAGCGTCTTCACTCACGCATCGCTTCATAGTCGGACACCCAAAACTGCCAACGCTGATGAGGATAGAAGAAATTACGGTATGTCGGACGAATATGGGCAGCAGGCGTAAAAGTAAAACAAGAACCACCTCGGAGAATATATTGACCGGACATAAACTTTCCGTTGTATTCGCTGGTGACCCCCAGGTGTGGTTTAAAGCCCGGATACGCTGCATAAGGGCTACAAGTCCATTCCCAGATATCGCCGAACAGTTGCGCCACGCCGTTCTTTGAAGTCTTTGCTGGAATAGGGCGCAAAACGCGGCTATTGGCTAAATTTTAGTCCATTAATGATTTCGCAGCGACTGCCTCCCACTCAAATTCTGTCGGCAGGCGATGGCCCGACCAACGCGCGAAGGTGTCAGCTTCAAAGTAGCTGATATGACTGACGGGCGCATCTTCGTTCACCGGCTGGAAACCGCGTAACGTCATGGTCCACCATGTCCCATCGCGCTATTCCCAATACAATGGCGCTTTCCATTGCTCAGCTTGTGCAGTTGCCCAGCCATCTGAAAGCCACAACAAAGAATTGTCATACCCACCGTCATTCATGAATGCCATCCAATCGCTGTTGGTGGCAGGTCTGGATGCGATTTTAAACGGATGGATTAAGGCATCATGGAGCGGCCCTTCGCAGTTAAAAGCAAAAGCGCTGCCATAATGCCCAATTTTCTTGATGCCCCCTTCATCGGATATTCATCTCAGATTAAGGTCTGCAGCATTGTTAACGGGCAATGGCCCCAAGGCACGGCATTACGGGCGCAACGGATTTTCCAAAAATAAATGCAATATATCTGTCAGCAGAAGTTCCTGAGGTTGCTGCTCATGATTCATGCCCAACTCAATCAAGTCCCACACTTCCTCAGAAACATCTTCAGTGCTCATAAAATCATCAAGTGCCTCATCCACATGCGCGCGATAAGCGATAACACGCTCAAGTGACGGACGCGTCAGCATACCCCTGCGGTGCCGCAGATGGCGTGGGCTAAGCGCTTCATAATAAGAATTGAATATGAAGTGAAATGAGTTATCAAAGGTCTGATACCCCGCCACATACGGGTTCAAGACAACCGCTTCGAAAAACCATGTAGTATGCCCGATGTGCCATTTTGCCGGGCTCGCATCCGTCATTGACTGGACGGTCGCATCCGCATCGGATAACCCATCAACCAATTGAAGGGTCGTGCTACGAACCAAACGTAGTCTGTCGAGGTCGACTTCAGTTTCTCTTTGTTCTAATCGATTAGCGGTATCGCGCTGGGTTATGTTCCGTCTTTCTACAATCATTCATGCCGACAATTAATGCACCGAAAATGCTAGGTCTGGGTCTGTCCAGCAATGTTCAAATTTCAACCCTGCAGCCTCAACCAACTCACTAAATGGTATTGCCAGATTAAACTCCACTCTGACCAAAACATATCCCCAGCCTAGTTTTAGATATGAAAAATTCAAATCCATTTCGCTATTTAAAGACATCACCTTAGGTCATATATCGAAACCGCAGAACCGGTATCGCCATGGAGCCGCTCACGCGCCTTATAGCTAGTGGTATCTATGTATTAGGAGACACACCACGGGCTCAAACAGTGCTCGTCTTGAAATCGATTAACCCTCAACATCATATTCAAAGTCTTTATTTGCAATCAGATATCGGGCATTCACGGGTAAAACCAAAGAACGTGCCGGGGTCGAGTTTATGCCACGCGGGCGCTGAGCAGGCGCGAATATGATTGCCAAACATTGCGCCATCTTACCGCTTGTTAACTAACCGCGTATCCATAACCGCGATAAACAGAAGTTGTTTCATTTGATGTTTAGATTCAGATAAGTTTGTGTGTTCGCATTGGAGGGCACAGGGGTCTTGGCTCATAATTTATGCAGGCTGGTATCCTGTTAAATTATGAAAATATTCAGATACATGTATGTACTTGGGCAAGCCATCGTTCAAAGCAGATGTCATGACAAATGCAACGCCAATACCTTCAGCAAATCTGGCAATTTCCATTATATCATATTCATTGTTTGAGCGTGCAAAATCCTGGACGATTTGATTTGGATCTCGGCTTTCGCGATTCAGATAATCACTGACTATCGGCTCTCTCGTCATTACACAGGGTTGCTCGAAATATCTTAGGCCACTTGTTTTTTAATTCAACAGGCCCTTTGTTATGTTTTGTGCCCTTTTATTAAAATTCTACTGCTCGAGAATTTTTAACAACGCGTGTCGTCCTCGCAGTCATCATCTTCCTGACTATTATTTGTTTCAGGATAGAATTCATAAACAACCTGAGACGTCCGCTGCATGGCCTGATAATCACCTTGCTCTTCAATGGGCATACTCGCACGTTGTGTTAGTCGCCACGTAATAAAGATCGTTAGAAAAACGGTGATAATTTCTATGAAGATAAATAGTCCTGGCGGCCCAAAAACATCCATCATCAATGCGCCTGCTGTCGGGCCAATAGCGG
>CAWUWH010000171.1:0-11076 GCA_963926035.1 uncultured Rhodospirillales bacterium | reverse complement strand
TGAAAATCCATACCCACAAAAATAATTTTGTTTAAGCCTTCGATGCGTAGTGCTTGACGATATCCGTCGCGCTGACCATGCAGCCAGATAGCCGTCATCGACGATGGGTACGTGACGGAGGCGACGCTCGGCCATGACTTTCGCAATATCGACAGCACGGTCTTCGTTTTTACATGTGTGGACATCACGCACCATGAAAGCATCTGTGGGCATGTTGAGTGCATCATTAGCATGCTCGTAGATCGCACGGATCACATCGCGCTCGGAAATGACACCTGCAAGACCGCCATCCGCACCGATGATCAGAACCAGGCCAATATTTTTTCTGCAAAATAATCAACAGCTTCGCGCAACGGTCTGCCCGCTTTGACATGGAAGATGCCATCAGCATTTCGTCCTTTGATATCATTCACAGTGGTGTCGTAATAGGCGCGTCTGCGTTTTTCTTGGGTCATCAGTCAGTCTTTCTCGTTGGCGATATGCTGGAGGGTGACCTTCAATCGATTATCTAATTGGGTCAACGCATGTTGCCCCATCACAGCATATTTGATGAGCAAAGTGTCTTTTGCGACGGAGTCATTAGCGATACTCTGCATGAATGGATTTAAAGCATTTAAAAACGCTGATTGCGATAGCAGAGAATGGGTCGTTCGCCGCTGCAGGGGAAGCGATTGGGTTAACGCAATCTGCCATCAGCTTGCACGTAAAGTCACTCGAAGATGAACTCGAGACCAAACTTTTTGACCGCACCACAAGGCCGCCTCGGCTTAATACGCGGGGACGCAATCTGATTGACCGGGCGCGTAACATTGTCGAGCAATGTGAAGGTTTGAGCGATATCGCGACGGGGGAGGCCTTAAGTGGCAGCCTGGGTATCGGTTCTGTGCCAACGCTCCTATCTGGTATTCTGCCCCCTGCACTGAGTGCAATTCGCGGAAGCCATCCGGACATTCGTATTCGTGTTTCCAGTGGTCTGTCGGCTGACCTTGTTGGTCGCGTGCATAAGGGAGAGCTGGATGTCGCGGTCGTGACGGAGCCGTCACAACTTCAAACTGGCCTGAGTTGGCATATGTTTGCGAAAGAGCCTTTGATGGTTATTGCCCCCGAAGGAACCGTTGGCGAGACGGACCGAGAGCTTTTGGATGCGGGCCCGTTTATCCGGTTTCAGCGTTATGCATGGGCTGGTCGTTTGATTGATACGCACCTTAAAGATCGTGGTATCCGGGTGCATACGGGTATGGAAATAGACTCACTCGAAGCGATTGCCTCAATGGTAAAGCATGGGCTCGGCGTCTCGGTCGTGCCTGATCGCGCTGCTGCTGATCTGCCCCGCGGCATCAAGAAAGTCCCGTTTGGTGACCCGCCATTATGTCGTGTCATCGGTGTTGTTGAGCGGCGGGATAATCCAAAAATTCATCTCATTCGTGCCTTGGTTGAGATCTTGAGCGATCTCGCTGGAGATAAAGGAGTTTGAGGTTTTCTGCATTATCATGATTTATACTCATTCTAATGAGAATAATAATTCGTTTTTATCAAGTAAATATATCGATTAAAACTAATGATGTTAGCAATCACGTCGTCTAACCCAGAGGAAAATCACATGACTGAAGTTACTGGCCCACTCGATGGTATTCGTATCCTTGATCTTACACGTATTTTGGCTGGGCCAACGTGCACGCAGCTATTGGGTGATCTAGGTGCTGATATTATCAAAATCGAAAAGCCAGTGGTTGGTGATGATACCCGGAGTTGGGGCCCTCCATACCTAAAGGATAAGGATGGTAACGATACGCGTGAAAGCGCTTATTACATGGCATCCAACCGTAACAAGCGATCGGTCTCTATTGATATTGCAAAACCAGAAGGCGTGCAGCTGATCAAAGATATGCTGCCGACGTGTGATGCGATTTGTCATAACTTTAAAGTTGGTGGTCTGGATAAGTACGGTCTTGGTTATGAAGATATCCATGCTGAATTCCCGGACCTCGTATATTTGCATATTTCTGGATTTGGCCGGACAGGTCCTTATGCCAAGCGTGCTGGTTACGACATGTTGGCACAGGGCATGGGTGGCATAATGAGCTTAACAGGCCCTGTTGATGGCGATCCGCATAAGGTTGGTGTCGGCATCTCGGACGTGATGTGCGGCATGTATGCAACGACAGCGCTTTTGGCAGCACTGCGTCACCGCGACAAAACCGGGCAGGGGCAGCTCATCGATTTGGCGTTGCTGGATTCACAGGTTGCCTGGCTTATCAACGAGGGTGTGAATTATCTGACCCATGGCAAAGAGCCAGTACGACGTGCCAATGCGCACTCAAATATTGTCCCTTATGACGTTTTTCCGACCGCTGACGGGTACGTGATTTTGGCCATTGGTAACGATGGTCAGTTTCAACGGTTCTGTGAATTCGCAGGCAAACCGGAAATCGCGACGGATCCAAGATTTTTGACAAATGATATGCGGGTACGCAACCGTGATGACATCACGCCTTTGATGCGACAGATGACCGTGATGAAAACCACTGATGAATGGGTCGAAGGGTTGGCACCTATTGGTGTTCCTTCAGCACCCGTGAATACCGTGCCTCAGGCATTTGAGGACCCTCAAATCAAGCACCGTGAAATGTCGATCGCAATGGACCACCCAGCGTCGGGTGATGGTAAATGCCAGTTGATTGGCAATCCGATCAATTTATCAGAAACACCTGTGACGTATCGCCGCCCACCGCCGATGGTCGGTGAACACACGGACGAGATACTGAACGATTTATTAAATCTAGATTCTGACGCGCGCCAAAGGTTGCGTGACGACGGCGTCATTTAAAGGAGATTAAAAGCATGTTTAATCTGACTGAAGAGCATCTCGAACTTCAAGCTGCTGCACGCGCACTGGCCACCGGCGTTATTGCTGAACGCGCCGCCGAAGTTGACCGGACTGAAGCCTATCCATGGCATAACGTCGAAGAGCTGACCAAGGCTGGGTTTATGGGCATGACCATACCGACGGAATGGGGCGGTCGTGGCTTCACCTTTTTGCATGCAGTTTTAGTCGTCGAAGAAATGGCCAAAGTGTGCGGTGTGACTGCACGTATTGTTGTCGAAGCGAACATGGGCGCTGTTAGTGCAATCATGCGCTATGGCTCAGACGAACAGCGAGCATTGGCAGCAAATTTGGTTCTTGCTGGCGATAAGCCGGCAATCTGCATTACCGAGCCTGACGCCGGAAGCGCGGCCACTGACATGACAACGACGGCTGTCAAAAAAGGCGACACGTATGTGGTCAACGGGCGTAAGCACTGGATCACAGGTGGCGGCGTCTCAAAACTTCATCTGATTTTTGCCCGTGTCATAGAAGACGGTAAAGAAATGGGTATCGGTGGCTTTATCGCCGTCAGAGACGAGGCAGAAGGCTTGCGTGTTGGTACGCGTGAGCCTGCGATGGGTCTTCGTGGTATTCCTGAATGTGAGATGATCTTCGAAGACTTGGTTGTGCCTGCAAGCATGGCCCTCATTCCACCAGAAGGTATCAAGCGTGGCTTTGCTGGCTTGATGAATGCCTATAATTCACAGCGTGTGGGTGCGGCGACGGTGGCTATGGGGATCGCTCAAGGCGCCTATGAACAGGCGTTGAATTTCTCGCAAGAGCGCGAACAATTTGGTCGGCCAATTTGTGAGTTCCAGGGGTTGCAGTGGATGCTGGCAGATATGTCAGTGGGCCTCGCAGCATCACAAGCGTTAATCTATAAAGCCGCGGCATCGGCAGAAACAACACAAGGGGGCTTCCCGGATATGTTGATGGCGGCTCATGCTAAAATTCTGGCAGCTGATACGGCGATCAAAGTCACATCGGACGCACTCCAGGTGTTTGGTGCAGCTGGGTATTCTCGAAACCGCCCCATGGAACGCATGTACCGTGATGCACGCATGTTCACGATTGGTGGCGGCACGGCGCAGGTTCTGAGGAACCTCGTTGCAGGTCAAATCCTGGAACGTAAATTCCCACAAACCCGCGATGGTTACGTTAAATAGAACGGTCATGTTGAAACTGCTGAATATCTCTTAATCTCTCTAGACGACACTGGACCTATACCATGACGACAGCTGCAGAAATCATTGGACAACGGCTTTATGATGCAGGGTGCCGACATGCTTTTGGCATTCCCGGCGGCGAAGTCCTCTATCTGATGGATGGATTAGAGAAGGCTGGTATCCAGTTCCATTTGGTCCGTCACGAAAATCCTGGCGGCTTTATGGCTGAAGGTACGCATCATGCAGATGGTGCACCTGGGATTTTGGTTGCAACCGTTGGGCCCGGCGTTGTGAATGCTGTCAATGTGGTTGCTAACGCTTGGCAAGATCAAGTCCCGATGATTTTCCTGACCGGGTGTGTTGATGCAAGCGAAGCCGTAACATATACGCATCAGATTTTTGATCATACCAAAGTCATCGAGCCGATCTCTAAGGCGTCAATGGTGCTCGCTGATGGTGTTGTCGATGTGATGATTGATAAAGCCGTGACAATCGCGATGAGTGATGCGCCAGGACCTGTGCACCTGGATGTGCCAATTGGGCTTGCTGGTGCTGAGACCAAGCCAACAGGTTTCCCTAGGCACAATCCACCTGCGAAAACGGCACCCGCACCCGGGCCGGATCTCGATGCGGCGATGGCAGCTATTGCCAATGCAAAACGGCCCCTCATGATTGCTGGTGTCGATGTTTTGCATCACGACGCTGCTGCGATTGTTGAGGATGCAGCGCGTCGTTTATCAATGCCTGTGATCACGACCTATAAAGCCAAAGGTATTATCCCGGAAGATGACCCGCTTGCACTCGGCGGACACGGATTGTCACCAAAGTCATATAAGACGTTAAAGCCAATGATAGACGCTGCTGACCTTATTCTTCTTGTTGGCTATGATCCGATTGAGATGCGGATCGATTGGCGTAATGCTTGGAGTACAGGCGTTGATGGCAAGATGGTGATTGAAGTTGCCGGTCACGCGAACAGACATTTCGTACATCAATCGGATATCAGTTTTATTTGTGATGTAGGTGCAGGCATGGTCGCGTTAACAGACGGGCTTGCCGCTGATGCGACGTGGCCTGACGGGGACCTCAGCGCCATGAAGGATGCCCTGCGCGCCGACTTCCCTAGAGAGGAAGAGTGGGGACCCGCAGCGGTCATTGATGCTGCGCGCAATGCATTTCCAAGAGATGGCTTCGCCGCAGTTGATACAGGCGCACATCGTATTTTGCTTAGCCAGCAATGGGAATGTTACGCGCCCCGGACCCTGACGCAGTCGACAGGTTTGTGCACCATGGGCTGTGCAATGCCGATGGCACTTGGCCACAAGATCGCAAACCCTGATCAGCCCGTGATTGCTTTCACTGGCGATGGTGGGCTTGAGATGATTATGGGTGAATTAGCGACGCTACGTGATCATCAACTTCCCGTTATTGTTATCGTGTTTGTCGATCAATCGTTATCGTTGATTGAACTGAAACAACGCGCGAACGCCCAAGAGAACTTAGGTGTCGATTTTGGCGGCACTGATTTTGCAGCTATTGCAAATGTCATGGGGGGTGTTGGCGTGACAGTAACCAACCGTGGCGATCTTGAGAATGCGATTAAAGCTGGATTAGAGGTGGATACGTTTACGATTATTGCGTGCCCAATTGGCCGTAAAGCTTACGACGGCCGATTTTAAGACGGTCGTCTATTCGGCTTTGATTCCCTCTTTTAAACGATCTTTGTTGCCGATATGATCGAGTGTACTGGAAACGTCAACAACCGTATCGTCACCTGGCGTCACAACGAGCGAATTCAGCGATCCCTAAGCTGCGTTAATTGTCTGGACGATATTTGCAATACGTTGTCCTGTAACTTGATGAGCTTGGCAGACATCAGATATGGTCGTTTACGTATCTTCCAATGCAACAAAAAGCTGTCGTGCGCCTGAATATTTAATTTCAGCGCCAAGTTATTTAGTAACAGCTGAAACAATCTCTGCGGCATCCAGAATTTTCTTGTGGCTTTTTCCGAATCCTCTGCAATTGCATTGAGCTGATCTGCGGCCGTATCAAGGAATCCGCCATCGCTGTCAGGTTGTCGAACGTTCGCAAGTTCCGTAAGCATTTTTCGTACGAGCCTAAATAGTTGCAGAACTTCTTTTTCGAGTGATTTACCTGAATCAAATGCGGCCATTGGTCTGGTCTTCTCCTGAGCAGAGATGGTAACCTAATAATAAGTATGAGCAAAACCCTGGAATAAACAATTGGGTACACCTATCTCCCTATTCTAACTAGGAGGTTCAATTGGCCGAGAAGATTACAAAAACTGATGATGAGTGGACGATGCAGCTTGGTTATGAAGCATTTAAGGTTGTCCGCATGAAAGGCACTGAACGTGCGGGAACTAGCCAATTGAATGGCGAGAAACGCGACGGCATTTTTGTGTGTTCTGGATGCAGCGCCCCGATGTTTGCTTCAGACGCCAAGTTTGAGTCTGGGACAGGCTGGCCGAGTTTCTATCAGCCCGTTGCCGACGGTGCGATTGAGGAAGAGGTTGATAAAGGGCTCTTTATGACCCGCACCGAAGTGCATTGCGCCACGTGTGACGGCCATTTGGGTCACGTATTCCCAGATGGTCCGCAACCTACCGGTCTGCGTTATTGCATCAATGGGCTGTCGTTAAAGTTTGAACCTGAGACCTAACATTTAAATGTTATGACTTGGGCCAATCGTCCATCGTCACGAATTTTGGTAAGGCTTGAATGCACTTAATCCTTGCCTGAATTGTAGGATAGTCTGACAACTTGTATCCATCTTCTTCAGAGACGTGTGTGTAAGCAAACAAAGCAATATCAGCAATCGTGGGCGCACTGCCGACCAACCAGATATTACGTTCAAAACGCTTGTCCATAATTGCTAACGCGGCTTCACCGTTGGTGCGCTTGGCGGGAATTTGCGTTTTTGGTTGGGATTGATGGATTCCAAATGATTCCAAAATCTAAGAGTCGTAACATTGGGTTCGTGGGAATACTGCTCAAAGAACATCCAGCTGAGCACTTCAGCACGTATCAAGCGGCCTGTTGGCAGCCAGGAACTCTCGTACGCAAAATAATGCAGGATCGCATTTAATTTGATAAGCCTTGATCCATTATCCAGAATCAATAAAGGGATGCGTCCGTTCGGGTTAAGTTTAAGAAACGGTGCTGTGCGGGTTTATGCTTTGGTGACATCGTAACGAGAATAATTATAGGGGGGATGCCCAGGAGCGCCATGATCAATCATGCCTTATAACAGTTTCCGGAAATTGAATCGTCGTGCAAATTCAGCATCATCTACTCCTTGTCGCTGGCGACTGTACTCCCGATATTGCTCATAAGCCGTGTTCACGTTGCGCACAAAGGATGTTTTTTAATGCGTCGTTTAGATATTCTAATGGGAGATAAAATATGTCAGATGCCACTAAAGTTGGAATTGTCACAGGTGCTGGATCAGGTGTTGGACGCGCAACAGCGCAAGCACTTATAGATGATGGCTGGACTGTCGTTCTGGCGGGGCGCCGTCTCGATGCATTAAAAGAAACAGCGTCACTCTCAAGTGCACCTGAGCGCGCGTTAGCAGTTTCGACGGATGTCAGTGATCCGGGATCTGTTGCTGCATTATTCGCAAAAACGGTTGAAACCCATGGCCATCTTGATTTGTTGTTCAATAATGCGGGGAAAAATGCCCCTGGCATTTTGTTAGAAGATTTATCTCATGAGCAATGGAAGTCTGTTGTTGATGTGAACTTGACGGGGTCATTCCTGTGTCTTCAAGCAGCATTTAGAACGATGAAAGCTCAAGACCCAATGGGTGGGCGTATTATTAATAATGGCTCGATCTCAGCACACACGCCGAGGCCAGACTCGATTCCATACACGGCAACAAAGCATGCCGTCACGGGGATGACCAAGACGGCCTCGCTGGATGGCCGCAAATACAACATCGCTGTCGGGCAGTTGGATATTGGAAATGCGGCAACACCGATGGCGGATCGAATGGCAAAAGGCGTCAAGCAAGCTGATGGTGAAATTCGCGCCGAGGCAATGATGGATGTTAATGATGTTGGCCGCGCCGTTGTGCATATGGCGAGCTATCCTTTGGACACGAATATATTTTCCCTGACAGTCATGGCATCAAAGATGCCGTTCGCTGGGCGTGGATAAGCTTAGTGGCAGGAAGTGATATCGCATACAGATAGTAATGTGTGATAAGAGATTTGCTTGTTGGAAGATGTGCGCTTGGCGCGGTGTGCAAGAATATTACAGCCGAACCGAGTGCCATTCTTCCGGCGATAAGCAACGTAGGCATCAGCATGCCCCATATCTTTGAGTTCATCTATAAGTTCTGTAACGACTTCGTCTTGGTCGTCTGAGTCCAACAGGACTTCGAGATTTTTTTAACTATAAGCTCGCGGGGCCAATATCAAGTCATGGACCAGCAATGCGTTGACGAATAGTTAAACGACAACTTGGTCGTTTCCAGGTCATAGACCAAGAAAGCGAAGATAACATCCAGACTATTAGCAATTACTGAACGGTCACGAATTTCTTTATTTAAATACCCGCTTACCACTTTTTCCCTCCAAGCACGCCTACAAGACACGACTTCAGCTAGAATGCACAACTTGTTTTTGGATCAAGGATTATATCTTTCAATGGGTGGCTATACGTCTGCCGGCTGAACCTTTGTTACTGATGCACAATAACCTTTAATTATTGTGAAAGTTGACGTATCGGGTATGAGTCAATGTTAGAGGATTCCGCTATCATCGGCCTCAGTGGTGGGGTTGAAGATAATCCGGAAATTTAATAGTGATCACGTTTGATCATCATAGGCAATGGAGCACGAAGCGTGAAGAACTTAGGGTCATTTGATTACGTCATCGTCGGCGCGGGTAGCGCCGGGTGCGTGCTGGCTAATCGTTTATCAGAAAACCCAAACACGTCGGTTGCGCTTTTGGAAGCAGGTGGCAAAGACAACTATGTCTGGATTCATATACCGGTTGGATACCTCTATTGTATGGGCAACCCACGCACAGATTGGGGATTTAAGACTGAACCTGATGCCGGATTGAATGGACGCTCATTGAATTATCCGCGTGGGCGAGTGTTGGGTGGCTGCTCGTCGATCAACGGTATGATTTATATGCGTGGGCAGTCGAACGACTATGATCAGTGGCGGCAATCTGGAAATACGGGATGGGGTTGGGAAGATGTCCTGCCGTATTTTAAAAAATCTGAAGACCAACACGTTTTACCATCTGATGAGTTCCACGGGGAAGGCGGCGAATGGCGGGTTGAGAAACAACGCCTCAGTTGGGAAATTCTGGATGCGTTTCAGGATGCTGCTGCGCAGGCGGGTATCCCCAAAATCAAAGATTTCAATCGTGGCGACAATGAAGGCACGGGGTATTTTCACGTTAATCAACACGCTGGGTGGCGATGGAGTACGGCCAAAGGCTTCTTAAAACCTGCCCAGGATCGCGCGAACCTGACCGTGTTTACCCATGCCCAGGTCAAAAAAATGACGATTGTAGAAGGATGGGTGACCGGTGCCGAGCTCCATCATGATGGCCAAGACGCAACGATTTGCTCCAATGCGGAGTTTATTCTTTCTGCAGGCTCCGTCGGCTCACCACAAATTCTTGAGATGTCTGGTATTGGTGCGGGCGCTGTGTTGCAAGAACACGGCATTAACGTTGTGCATGAATTGAAAGGTGTCGGTGAAAACCTGCAAGACCACCTACAAATCAGATGTGTCTATAAGGTTGATGGTGTCCAGACGCTGAATAAGCGTGCAAATAGCTTGCTGGGCAAAATTGGTATTGGGATGGAATACGCATTGTTTCGAAAGGGACCTATGTCGATGGCACCTTCCCAGCTTGGCGCCTTTGCAAAATCCAGTAGTGAATATGAAACACCAAACGTACAATACCATGTGCAACCATTATCTTTGGAAAAATTTGGCGACCCGCTGCATGATTTTTCTGCGTTCACGGCAAGTGTCTGCAATCTGCGCCCTGAAAGTCGCGGGACCATTCATATCAAAAGCCCTGATCCTATGGCCAAGCCTGCGATCAATTTAAATTATCTGACCGCACAACAAGACCGAAAAGTTGCGGCGGACTCGATCCGCCTGACGCGCCGTATTATTGCTCAACCTGCTTTGCAAAAATATCTGCCGGAAGAATTTAAACCGGGGCCCGATTATAATGATGACGAAGCGCTCGCGCGTGCTGCTGGTGATATTGGCACAACCATTTTTCATCCGGTGGGCACATGTAAAATGGGCAATGATAGTATGTCTGTTGTTGATGATCGCTTGCGTGTCAGAGGCATGAAGGGTCTTCGCGTTGTCGATGCATCTGTTATGCCAACGATTACCAGTGGCAATACAAACTCCCCAACGATCATGATTGCGGAAAAAGCGGCAGATATGATCCGAGAAGATGTGCAATCATGACAGACTGAAACAGATTTTTGTTTCGGTGATCGCATTGCTCGACTGAATGGTGATAATATCGCCTAAATCTGGTGGAATTTCTGAAGAAGGAGACGGCGTCTATGAGTGACAATAATAATAGCGCCGAACGGGCTGAGTTTTATAAATCTCACCGGGATCGGTCGGCAGTTACTTATAAAAAGAAACACGGGGTCCAGTATGATTGGGAGTTCGGGACACTGACAGGCGCAACGCCATCAATGTCAATCTTAGAAATCGGCTGTGGTGCTGGAAACTTTCTACGTTATCTTGAGGCGTCCGGATATGCCGGAATTGTTGGCATTGATATGGACGAGTATCTCTATGATGTGTTGGCTGATTTGAAAACGAGTGAGATTTACCTGGATGATGTCGCGCATGTTCTGGCCCATCAACTAAAGGGCCGAAAATTCGATCGTATTGTTCTGCTCGATGTTGCTGAACATATTGAATTTGATGATCTGGTTAAGCTTTTGACACGGCTTCGGACGCATTTGAATGATAACGGCAAGATGCTTCTCCGTGTTCCGAATATAGAATCCC
>CAWUWH010000170.1:0-5474 GCA_963926035.1 uncultured Rhodospirillales bacterium | reverse complement strand
TCACGAAGAGGCGCCCAGAGCTTCGCCAACGGCTCAACCAGCAACGGGCATCCATCCATGCCAACAATGCGGTCAGCATAAGCCTCGTTATACCCAAGTACGGGCCCATCTTGCGTCATCACAAGGGCAAGCGTTGCACGGCGCCTGGATGCAATTGGCATTTGGCGCAGAGGACGCAATTCGAGATCAAAACCATGACGCGACAACGCCGTCTTTACGGATTGAATTTTCCATGCGGTATAATCTTCTGCTGGCAAATGCTGTAACTGACACCCACCACACTTCCCATAGACACCACAAATCGGCTCTGATCGAGATTGTTGTTTTTGGTATTCAAGGACACTGCCTGAAAGGCCATCGCCGCGTTTGCCACCTGGCTGCACGGAGATTTCATCACCGGGGAGGGTCAGGGGCACAAAAACACGTGTCCCTTCAGCTAATAAGGCCTCACCATCGCCTTGCTGAGCAATCTTGGTGATCACAACATTTTCGGATGCACGCACCGGTGCTGGGCGCGTTTTATGGCCGCGCTTTCGTCCCCTAGGCTTACGGCTCACAAAGTGCGCAAATCTTGTAGAAGATTAGAGAAAATCACATTAAGTGACTTGTTTAATGCATCGACTGCTGAGGCAACACCCGGTGAAGCCTGCGCCGTTTCTTGAGCATATGATTTCAAAAACAAAAGTTTCCCATCCTTGATCCGGCGTATTGCGACTTCCAACTCAAGTCGTGTTCCATTTGTTGAACCTAAGACTTGTTCAAGTGTGCGAATGCGACCTGTCATAACGTACGTCGGATCCAATCGCATTTCAGGAACAACAATGCTACCCGAAACTTTCGCAGAACGCAGATATGTCACAAGTTCATCGCGCAACATGATCGTCGGGGCTTGCGTCCAGAAATGATAATTGTATTCACGAAGTTGATTAGGGTCGCCAGCTTCGACATAGACGATCGGACGTCCCGCCGTCAGGCCATCTGCCGTAAATCGTTCGATCTCGAATGTGCCTGCAAATTTTGGCGCTACTAAAGCTTCACCGCTAAAGACAGCCTGCAATCGATAATAGCGATCAGACGGCACCGGTGCTTGCGTTGCACATCCAGCCAAGATCCACATCATTGCCGCGATAAGTATAGATGTTGCACATCCGCGTTTCAGGAACGGCCACCGATTTGTGCGTATCATTTGACTGCTCCTTTATCTTCAGGCGACGTTCCACCCAATAATAACCCGGGGTTCTGTCTGATTTGACGACTGAACTCATACAGGTTTCGCGCTGCACCATCCATGTTTTGGTTGATGGCATCAATATTCCGCGCCACGGATTCAACAATGTATCGGCTTTCCTTGGCCGTCCGGGCAATATCCCCATCCGCATTCAAGACCAGATCATCTATATCTTTCAAGATTGAATTCATCGTGATCAAGACAGTATCAAATTTCTGCGTGGCCGCGTTCAAATTATCGACCATACCAATAATTTTCTTTTGATTGGCAGGCGTCAAAATTTCGTTGAACCGCTTACTTGTTACATTGACGTCACTCAATATGCTGTCGAGCTTAGTCGCAATACTTGGAATACGGTCTTTCAGGTCAGCCATGACCGAGCGAGCCGTTCCCATGGTATCACGCACATCCGCAGCAATCAGACGCCCCTCGCCACCCTCTTCGAGGAAGGTGTTTATTTCGAGGACAGTCCCATTCACGTTTTTGAGAAGTGGCTTCAGATAATTATTCGAAAGATCTCCGAAATCACCAGCGACATTTGCAACGGCGGCAAACATGTCTGCACGCTCCGCAGCTTCAACTTCAGAACCAGCCTTCAAAGGCGTTGCACTCTCGCCGGCTTCAATGGCCAGTGTCACTGCAGCAAGCAGACCCGGCGCTGCAATTTTTGCAACACTGTCTTCAGGGATTTTCCATCCCTCAGTGATATCGAAATTAACGCGGAAGCGCATACGGCCATCGTGTTCTTCAGGCGTCACCTCGATCACCTGACCAATAGGATAGCCTTCATAGACAACCTGCGTGCCGAACTTAACCCCTGTCACATTGGAATAATATGCATGATATTCATCTGTAGCCCCTGTACGACCCGTTAGCACCGCGATGGCGGCGATCAGGCCGACAATCATGGTCAGCACAAATAGCCCGACAATGAAGTAGTTGATTTTGCTCGTTCTCATATGCTCGTCCTCATAAATGCGCGATCCCTGGATTCGTCTCGCCAACTAGTCGGCTGAGGTACTCATCAGGGTCCATAGTGTCTTCTTCAGGGGTACGATTTAACAACGCTTGTACTCGAGGGGACTTTGACGCCAACACTTCTTCGACAGTGCCGATCATCAAGATTTCACCGCGGTCTAATATCGTAATTCTGTCTGCAATTTTGAACGCGCTATCAAGTTCATGGGTCACAACCACAATGCTCATGCCCATGGCGTCGCGCATATCCAAGATGAGATCATCCAGGGCAGATGCAACAACTGGGTCTAAACCTGCCGACGGCTCGTCGCAGAAAAGCACCTTTGGATCCATCACAATAGCGCGTGCAAACGCTGCCCGCTTAACCATGCCTCCAGATAACTCAGATGGCATCAAATCTTCAAACCCAGACAACTCGACAACTTCTAATTTGATCCGCGCCATGATTTCCATCGTCAGCGCATCGAGTTTAGTATGTTCATAAAGCGGCAACATAATGTTCTCGCCAACCGTCATCGAGCTGAACAATGCGCCTGACTGAAAAGCCACGCCGAGCTTCTTACGCACATCAAGAAATTCCTGACGGGTAATTTGATCGATATCGTGATCAAGAATACGCATCGTCCCAGAGGTTTTTTCCTCTAACGCCATCAGATGACGCAGCAAGGTCGATTTACCTGAACCCGACCCGCCCATGATCACCATGATTTCGTTCTCATGCACCTCAAGGCTGACGCCCTTTAGGATCATTCGGTCCCCGTAGTGCGTGACCAGGTCTTCGACTTCGATCACATTACCCGGTCCAGTGATGGGCCGTTCACGTGTCGCGCGTTCTTCTATAATATTTGCAGGGTTTCTCATCTGATCCCCTTACCGAGTCGCTACGAATGCAAAGATCATATCGGTCACAATGATCGCAGAAATAGCCTGCACCACAGAGCGAGTCGTGGCCTTGCCAACACCTTCGGCACCGCCCTGAACGCCCGCACCGTTTACAACGCCAATTACGGCAATTAACACCGCAAAGATGAAGCTTTTCCCAAGCCCGTGCCAAAGATCATCCAAAGAAAGAATATCGATGGTGTCGCGTGTATACGCTGCCATAGAAATACCAAGGTCTGCGTTAACATAAAGACCTGCTGCAAACAACCCCATGAACATGCCCAGCAATGTCAGGGCTGGTACCATAATAATCATGGAAATCATCGCAGGGACGACGAGGAACCGTGTCGGGTTAATCCCCATCACCTTAAGCGCGTCAATTTCTTGGTTGATCTTCATCGTACCAATGCGCGCGGCCAAAGCTGATCCTGAACGTCCGGCGACAAGAATACCTGTAATCAATGGTGCGAATTCTCGAACAACAGAGAACGCGATACCGATCGTGACCCGGCTTTCAGCGCCAAAAATACGAAGTGTATGGATACCTTGAATAGCCAACATCACACCGATCGTGCCGGTCAGCATGATAATAATAGGAATGGCTACGACGCCGATTTCCATCATCTGCTGAATAACAGCTCCGATGCGGACAGGCTGGCGTTCACGCACACCGAAAAGTATCCAATAGATACTTTCGGCAATGATGACACCACCATTACCGACGGATTCAACGAAGCTGACGGTGGACTTCCCAACGCCTTCAACTTTCTCCGCCGCGAATAACTTTTGCTCTGCCACTTTATAGCCCCCGTTCCTCGGAACTGCTACATGCCTTACGCGACAGCAGCCACCCCTTCGTCAACAGTATCACAAATTTTGAACACACGATCTAGGCGTGCGAGTTGCAAGACTCGTAATGCGCCTTCACTCACAGATACCAAGGCCATTTTCTGACCAGATTTCTTAGCGCTTTGCAGGCATTCAACCAACGAGGCAACACCTGACGAGTCGATATAGCCGACCCCTGCGAGATTAACTAAAATCCCTGTGCCATTACCGACAATAGCCAGGAGTGCCTTGCGAGCATCCGGTGATGTCTGCAGGTCAATATCCCCTGTAAATGCGATGACCGTTGCACTCTCAGCGCTTGATACGAAATGTTCCATATAACCGTTAGCTTCCAAACTTTTTAACGAGACGTAATAGATTGCCGCCATCTATGGGCGGCGGCAAGAAATCAACTTCATCCATGACTTCACGGATTAAATGCGTACCCAACCCACCTGGACGTAAATCATCCAGATCGCGTGGTTTAATCTTAGATATATCGACAGGGTCTGCAAAATCACGAATGACCACGATCATAGCATCCGAGCGCCGACGAATCTCGATAGACATATCACCCTCGCCCTCACTGCCATAAGCATGGCGAATGACATTCTGGCACGCTTCATCAACAGCCAGCACGATGTCACCTGTATCCTTATCAGAAAACCCGCAAAACAATGCCGTTTCTTTAACCGCATACCGCACCAGACGCAATCGATTTGCCTTCGCTGTCACACGGAGTTGCAGAACCTTCTCGCCTAAGGCACCTGTCGCACCCGTTTCAGCATGACTATCACTGGCGTTCTTTGTATGCGTCGCAGTGCCATCATCAATCGCGATCAGTGTAACGTCATCACGCAATGCACCCCCGGCACCACCAATCCGATCTCGAACTTCATTGAGAACGCCCTGAATACCCGCATCACCAGCGTTCTTTATAATATCTTTGAGACCATCTATGCCCAGTTCGACACCTTCGGCAATATATCCTTCGGTCACACCATCTGTGAAAATGAATAGCTTGCCACCATTAAGATCAATTTCGGTTTCGGGGAAGCCGTCTTCATCGATGAGCGCTGGCAAAATACCAAGGGGGGGTGCTTCGGCTTCGATGGCTGTATAATTACCGTCTTTATCAACAACCAACGGAGGCTCGTGCCCCGCATTCGCCAACCGCACATACCCGCTTTCAGGATCATAAATTCCGTGCACCAACGTCACAAACATGCCCCGCGTTGCGGTTTCGCATACTTCCTCGTTGACCAACGTCAGCAAACGGCCAGGCTCCTTAATGGATTTCCCGAGGCAGCGCAAAAGACTGGCCGTCTTTGCCATCATCAATGCGGCATTCATGCCTTTGCCGGAAACATCACCAAGTGTGAAGGCGACCCGCCCATCATCAAGCGGATAGAAATCATAAAAATCACCCGACACCACACGCGCCGGAAGGTTCACACCTTTGACCGGGAAATCGCTTTCTTTTGTGTCAGGCAATAACGAGCGTTGAATTTCTGCGGCCAGTTCCAGTTCACGCTTCACGAGTTCCTGTTCGACAAGC
>CAWUWH010000169.1:0-2772 GCA_963926035.1 uncultured Rhodospirillales bacterium | reverse complement strand
CATCAATCTCAACCCTGTCCTGGACCCAGGTGACGCTTATCCTTTTGGTGATTTTGGGGGCCGTTATTATTAGTGAATGGGTCTCAGCGAAAGTACGCCACGCCATAATCTAATATATGCGCGCTGAGAGACATAAGTATGGTGTGAGTCGACCCCAACATGGTAAGGTGATTCTCTTATTTAGATTTATTATACAGAACCCTGAGGATCATTTTATGCGTTCGAGCATACTCACAGCGTGTGCCTTTGTCATAAGCGCTTTTATCAGCACATCAGTGGCCTATGCCAACGGTATTACACTTAATGCGGTATCGTATTTTGACTTGCCTATAAATGAACCTGTCACAGTCGAAACTTTCGATGACGCTAAAGAAAACGTTTTTATAAAAAAACGTTTTGAGGATGAATTACAGGAACAAGGCTATACGCTTAGCCCGGATGCCCGCCTTATTCTAAGTTTTGAGACCCATGACACATCGGGAAAATGGTCCGGTGGCGGGCCTAATCGTCTTATTGAGATGCGGAATTCCGAAAATCATACGGGTAAAGATGCACCAGAAGTCGTTGTAAGCATTTACAATAATCAGCGTGGTGGCTTACTTAACCCCAAGCGTGATCCTGGTATTACGCAAATTGCACCAAGCGAGTTTCGGATCGACGCATCGATTGAAGATCGTACGAACGGGCGTCGGCTTTGGCAGGGATGGACAATTACACCAAGCGTCGGCACTGAAAACGTTTCTATCCATCGCTCCATGGTCAAACCCATAGTTGCCAATATCGGCAAGACGGTCCAAGACCAAGCCGTTACCCCACGTTAGATAAAAAGACAGGTTTTACACCTGTCATCCTTGCCCTTTCTCCACAAAAACGCTACGAAACGTACGCGTTGGTGGCACCCCTGCACGCCCACGTTCAAGGACGGCATGAGATGAGTAAATCAACAGAAAAAGCACTGTTACCTGCGGGTTTGACCGACAGCCTTCACCCGGATGCATCATTTGAAGCAGATATCCGTGAACGTCTTGTCTCGGCCTTTGTTGCGCGCGGTTTTGATCGTGTTGCACCGCCACTTGTCGAATTTGAAGACAACCTGCTCGCTGGCACAGGCACAGCCATGGCGGGGCAAACATTCCGCCTGATGGATCCAGTGTCGCAGCGTATGATGGGGTTGCGCGCAGATATCACACCGCAAGTCGCTCGGATCGCGACCACGCGCCTATCGCACGTCGAACGCCCTTTGCGCCTTTGTTATGCGGGTGAAGTCCTCAGGATCAATGGCTCACAACTACGCCCGGGACGCCAATTCACACAGGCAGGTGCCGAGCTTATTGGCACCGCCAGCCCTGAAGCCGATGCTGAAATGGTTTTAACGGCAGCGGAAACATTATCTGGTCTAGGCATTCAAGACATCAAAGTTGACCTCTGCCAGCCCACACTTATTCCGTATGTTATGGATGCCTTGGGCATTCAGGGTGATGATGCTGTTCAGTTCCGTGCTGCTTTCGACAGCAAAGACGCGGCTGAAGTCAAAACGCTTTCCAAAGACCTCGGTTCCGATGCGCGCACACTTTTAAGCGAGTTGCTTGCAGCGTCCGGTCCGGTTGAGATTGTTGCCCCGAAAATCAAAGCATTACCGTTGAGCGGCGATGCGGCTGCGGCGCGAGATGCATTACTTGAAACTATTGCCTTGATTGAAGCCGGCGACCCAGCGCTTGATCTAACACTGGACGTCGTCGAGTATCGCGGCTTCGAATATCATTCAGGCGTTACATTCACCCTTTTTGCACCAGGCGTTCGTGGCGAATTAGGTTCTGGTGGACGATATCAGGCTGGGTTGAATGACAGCGAGAATTCAAGCGAAGCAGCGACGGGCTTCACCCTATTTTTAGATAGCATTTTACGCGCCCTAGAGCCCGGAAAAACCATGCCAAAAGTATATTTACCCGCGGAGACATCGCGCGCGGACGGCCAAGGTGTTCGCGATCAAGGTTACCGAACGCTTCAAGGTCATACGGATTATGGCGATATAAATGTTGCCGCGACCCGTCTTGGCTGCTCACATATATGGTTGGGTGGGGACATTAAACCACTCGGCACCGTTTAATATCGAAGGAGATATTTTCTTATGGCCAATGTAGTTGTCGTCGGCTCCCAATGGGGTGACGAAGGAAAAGGCAAGATTGTGGATTGGCTCTCGGAACGTGCCGATGTTGTTGTGCGTTTCCAAGGGGGTCACAATGCTGGCCATACCCTGGTCATTGATGGTGTCACTTATAAACTCAGCCTTTTGCCATCTGGCATTGTCCGCAAAAACAAGCTGTCGATCATTGGTAATGGTGTCGTTGTTGACCCATGGGCCTTGATGACAGAAATCGAAAACATCGCCAAGCTTGGTGTCGAAGTCACAACAGAAAATCTGCGCATTGCTGAAAATGCGACTTTGATCCTCCCTTTACACAGAAACCTTGATCAAGCGCGCGAAAAAGCCGCTGGAAATGCCAAAATTGGTACGACCGGACGCGGTATCGGGCCTGCGTATGAAGACAAGACCGCGCGCCGCGCAATCCGCGTGGGTGATCTTGCTGATACGGATGTACTTGCTGATAAAGTTGATGCCTTACTATTTCACCACAATGCCCTTCTCCGTGGGCTCGAAATGCCAGAAATTGATGGTGATGAGCTATTGGCTGAGCTTCACAAAATGGCACCATTGCTGCTGCCTTTCGCCAGCACTGTCTGGCAGGACCTGGATGAAATGCGCCGCAATGG
>CAWUWH010000168.1:0-11586 GCA_963926035.1 uncultured Rhodospirillales bacterium | reverse complement strand
TACCGAGACGCCCTGCAAGATCCTGAATGTACTGCCATGCCACACGGCCTGAACGTGCGCCCCGTGTCACAGACCATTCGTTCGCCTCAGCCCGTAAATCAACTGACGGGTCATTTAGTCCGTAATGCTTCGCATACCCTTCGATGATTTCGAAATAGGTATTCTGATCAACGTTGTGGAATCCAAGCCATAAACCAAACCGGTCTGAAAGTGAAACTTTTTCTTCGGTAGCTTCTGAAGGATTGATCGCACTTGAACGTTCATTCTCGATCATATCGCGGGGCATTAGGTGACGACGGTTCGACGTCGCATAGAAAATAACGTTCTCTGGACGACCTTCAACACCACCATCTAGAACAGCTTTAAGAGATTTATAAGCTTCATCCTCACCATCAAACGAGAGATCATCGCAGAATATAAGGCAGCGACGCTCTTCACTGCGTAATTTAGTTAATAGCGTAGGCAGAGAAGGGATGTCTTCGCGATGTATCTCAATCAACGCCAACGACCCAGGATTCTCTTTATTAATTAGTGCATGAACAGCTTTGACCAAAGATGATTTGCCCGTGCCACGTGCGCCCCACAATAAGGCGTTGTTGGCAGGGAAGCCGTTGGTAAAGCGCTTGGTGTTGTCAATTAGCTGGTCTTGTTGGCGGCTAATGCCTTGCAATAGTGCGATATCAACCCGATTTACGTTGGGTACAGGCTCTAGCCCTTGGCCACCGGCATGCCATACAAAGGCGTCAGCCTCAGTGATACTGATTTCGGGCTCGGGCTCAGGTGCCATGCGCTCAAGTGCGCCCACGATCCTTGCCAACAAATCTTTGGTGTCTTGGTCAATCATGGGCCCGGAAGGTAAACGTGTGATCGCGAGGCGTCAATCACGATGACGTGCATGATTGCATTTAGGCTCAGAAGCTGTTGCAACTCCGGCGATGAACGGTATAGTCCGGCAGCTTTTACAGCCTAAGCGAAAGAGCTTTGGCTAACGTGTTTTGAGGAGTTTAATCGATGTTTATTTCACCGGCATATGCGCAGGCAGCAGGAGCAGGTGGTGGCGATGCATTCCAGGCATTCCTCCCGCTCATTCTTATCTTTATTGTATTCTATTTTTTGCTGATCAGGCCTCAGCAGAAGAAAATGAAGCAACATCGCGAAACCCTTGAGGGTATTCGTCGTGGCGACAAAGTCGTTACTGGTGGCGGTATCATCGGAACGGTTACAAAAGTCGACAACGAAACCGAACTGACGGTCGAGATTGCGAAAGACGTAAAAGTCAAAGTTCAACGCTCAACTGTTTCTGGTGTTATCAATCGCACGGATCCAGTTGGTGGCAAAGCGGCTGCAAACGACACTAACGACAAGCCAAAAAGCCTGTTAGGTAGTTTGTTTGGTGGTGGACAAAAGAAATCGTCTGCACCTACCGCAGCTGAGCCAGTGTCGGATCAGAAAGATGATGTAGCCGGCAAAGATGATGCATCTCATGATAAAGCTGCAAAAGACGCAGATAAAAAAGACTGACGCCAAGGTTAATCAGGATATCTCATGGTCAATTTTCCGACATGGAAGAAGGTGCTTGTTGCGCTGATCTGCTTCATAGGTCTCGCATTTGCTGCACCAAACTTCGTTCCAAAAGTTGTGACAGAACAGCTCCCAAGCTGGTTACCTAATCAACAGGTAAACTTAGGCTTGGACCTTAGGGGTGGTTCGCACCTTTTACTCGAAGTCGAGGTTCAGGCGGTTATTGACGAGTATCTTGAAGCTTTGGTTGGCTCTGCACGAGACGAACTGCGGAGCGAACGCATTCGATACCGTTCTCTCAGTAAAACCGAGACCAGCGTAGGTGTCACGATTCCTGATGCGGCAGACCGGGAAAAGGCTGTTAAGTTGTTGCGTGATGTCGATGCTGGTGCGGAAATCAGTGTTGAAGGCGATCGCATTATCATCGAGATGACGGAAGCTCAAAAAATTGAACGCCGGGTATCTGCGGTTCAGCAGTCAATTGAAATTATCCGTCGTCGTATTGACGAAACAGGCGTGCGCGAACCGACCATTCAACGACAAGGTGATGATCGCATTATTGTGCAATTGCCTGGCATTGATGACCCTGAGCGTGTGAAGGACTTGCTTGGCCAGACTGCTAAGATGTCTTTTCACCTAGTTGATATCCAAAATTCAGTTGAAGAAGCATTAGCAGGCCGCGTGCCTCCAGGGTCTATGTTGTTGCCGATGATCGAGGGTGCATCAGGCCCAGGCAATCTCAACGCTATTCTTGTCAAAAAACGTGTCGCGGTGAGTGGTGAAAACCTCGTTGATGCGCAACCAAGTTTTGATGGCCGTGATAATCAACCTGTTGTGTCGTTCCGCTTCGATACATTAGGTGCGAAAAAGTTTGGTAAGATTACAACTGACAACGTACGTCGTCCTTTTGCGATTGTATTGGATGGACAAGTCCTCTCGGCACCGGTGATCCAGGAACCTATCCTTGGTGGCGCCGGGCAAATCTCGGGTAACTTCTCAGTTCAGAACACACAGGATTTGTCATTACTGCTACGTGCCGGCGCATTACCAGCGCCTCTGACAATCCTTGAAGAGCGTACTGTTGGGCCAGGCCTTGGTGCCGACTCAATTGCTGCCGGTGAGATCGCTTGTCTTGTGGGTTTGATTGCTGTGATCATCTTTATGGCCATTGCTTACGGACGATTTGGGATTTATGCGGACTTCGCATTGATGGCGAATATTTTTCTGATCCTGGGTATGTTGTCGATGCTTCAAGCCACGCTAACCTTGCCGGGTATCGCCGGGATCGTGCTGACAATCGGTATGGCTGTTGATGCCAATGTTCTAATATTTGAGCGTATTCGCGAAGAAGTTCGTCTTGGCCGCAATCCAATTGCGGCTGTGGATGCTGGTTATAGTCGCGCTCTGACGACAATCATTGACTCAAACCTGACGACGTTGATCGCAGCGATCTTATTGTTCTCGTTTGGCTCAGGCCCGATTAAAGGTTTCTCCGTGACGCTGGCGATTGGAATTGTAACGTCGATGTTTACAGCGATTATGCTGACCCGTTTGTTTGTGGTGACATGGCTTCGTGCCAAGCGCCCAGACACATTACCGCTTTAGGGGAAATGATATGAAGCCACTAAATCTGATCCCCGCTGACATCGATCTCGCTTTTATACCAAAGCGGAAACTCTTCTTTGTCTTCTCGTTCATACTTATGATTGCCTCAATTGGTATGGTTTTTACCAAAGGGCTTAACTTTGGTATCGATTTCAAAGGCGGCATTCTGATTGAAGTCCGTACGCCAGAGGCTGCTGACATCGGTAAGATGCGCGGTCAGTTGAACAACATTGGCCTTGGTGAGGTGTCGCTCCAGGAATTCGGTGAGCCAACGGACGTGTTGATCCGTATTCCACGCCAAGACGGCGGCGAAAAAGCTCAACAGGAAGCTGTGAACACGGTAAAGGCTGCGCTTGGTGAGGGCGTTACATATCGTCGAACCGAAGTTGTAGGGCCGCAAGTCTCGCAAGAACTTTTGCGAGATGGCTTGATGGCTGTATCGCTCGCGATTCTGGCAATCCTTGTATACATCTGGTTCCGGTTTGAATGGCAGTTTGGCGTTGGCGCCGTGTGTGCCCTTGTGCACGATGTTGTGACAACTATCGGTATTTTCGCACTACTTGGATTCGAGTTTAATCTATCGACAGTGGCGGCCGTGCTGACCATTGCCGGTTATTCAATCAACGATACCGTTGTGGTCTATGACCGGGTACGTGAGAAGCTTCGTAAATATAAAAAGATGGATTTGCCGGATCTATTAAACCTGGCGATCAACAGGACGCTTTCACGTACTGTAATCACGTCTTTAACGACACTTCTGGCATTGCTGGCATTGTTCTTCTTAGGTGGCGAAGTTATTCGTGACTTTAGCTTTGCAATGATCTGGGGTGTGATCATCGGTACTTATTCCTCGATCTGCCTCGCCGTACCATTATTGATCTACTTTGGTCTAGATGACCGGGCACGTGGTGGTATCGCCGGTGATGATGATCCGAAAATTATTGAGGAAGCACAGTAAGGCTGTCAGCGTTTAACGCCATGTCTCTTGATATAAACATTGTTGTTCCAAAAGATCGCCAACTCATCCAGTTCTATGGTGATGGACACTTTAAGGTGTCAGGCATCACCTATGAGAGCAGCATTCTTGTCTTTCTTGAAGAGACACAGTTGTGGGCCGCAACATCTATTGAGGATATCACTCTACAGACACTTAAGCCGGTCATCGATGCAACAGATGATGTCGATATACTTTTAGTCGGCTGTGGTGAGAGATTCGTTCCTATACCAAAAGGACTACGCCAAGGGCTCAAAGATGCCGGGATCGTTCTGGAATGGATGGATACCGGTGCAGCAAGCCGGACGTTTAATGTCCTTGTCGCCGAAGAGCGCCGCGTCGCAGCAGCAATCCTAGCCGTCGCTTAATAAATCTCAAAATTATAGACACAAAAAAAGGTGCGACATCGCTGCCGCACCCTTTGATGTATCTGATATGTCGCTAATTTAAGCGTTCGCAAGGTTCTCGGCTGCGAAGTCCCAGTTAGCAAGGTTATCAAGGAACGAGGCCAGGAAATCTGGGCGACGGTTCTGATAATCTAAGTAGTAAGCGTGCTCCCACACATCACATGTGAGCAATGGTGTTTTGCCCTGTGTGAGTGGCGTTTCAGCATTTGGTGTCTTAACGACTTCAAGCTTGCCGCCATCGCCAACAACGAGCCAAGCCCAACCTGAGCCAAACTGAGTTGCGCCAGCTGCTTTGAAAGCGTCTTTGAAAGCATCGAAGCCACCGAGATCGGAATCGATCTTAGCTGCAAGCTCACCCGTTGGTGCGCCGCCGCCATTTGACTTCATGGAATTCCAGAAGAATGTGTGGTTCCAAACCTGAGCTGCGTTATTGAACATGCCAGCTTTTGCAGGATCGCCTGCAGTTGCTTTGATGATGTCCTCAAGGCTGGCGTCAGCAAGATCGCTGCCGTCCAACATGCCATTCAAGTTTACGATGTATGTGTTGTGGTGCTTGCCATGGTGGAAATCAAACGTGTTTGCCGACATGTGCGGCTCAAGTGCGTTCTTTTCGTAAGGCAATGCGGGAAGTTCAAAAGCCATAATGCTTCCTCTCAAAAGTTAGGCGGCTTACCATTAAGCCGACGTCCGGTGACGTTGTCGCACGTTAAACCACCAATCCAATGGTCGTGCAACGCATAGCAGTTCTTGTTGAGCAGGCTTTGACCCACTCTCCACATCTCATATATGTTTCTCTGGGTGAAATTCCAGTGTTTCATTGGATAAGACACGGTATATAGGGCAGATCATGACCGAACTGAGCTATTGCGCCGAGCAGATCAAGGATTTCGACAACGACCGCTATGTGGCGGCGTTGTTTGCTGACGAGGTCGTGCGCGAAGACCTATTTGCGCTGTATGCCTTCAATCTTGAATTATCAAAGATACGAGAAACCGTTTCTGAGCCAATGATAGGGAGGATGCGCCTTCAGTTCTGGCGCGATGCCATCCCTCGGGTGGTTGCCGGTGATCCACCGAAACATGCTGTTGCAGAACCGTTATCGATAGCCTGTCAGAGAAGATCTCTACCGGAGTCAGAATTATTAGCATTAATCGATGCCCGCGAAGCTGATTTAGACGACATCGCACCAAGAAATATGACAGCTGTTGAAGCTTATGCTGAGAGCACATCTTCTATTTTGATTGGATTGGCCATGCGCACCGTCGGTGTTGATCCATCACAGCATACGGACTTCGTGCGGGATTCTGGGATTGCCATTGCGCTCGTGGGCCTTGTACGCGCGATCCCTTTCCAAGCCTCAAGTGGCAGGGTCACATTGCCTGCTGATTTATGTGAAGTTGCGGGTCTTGATCCGACACAATCCCATCAATGGCCAAGAAATCCGAATGTGAGTGAGATTACCTTGCCGATGTTGGTAACGGCTAAGAGACACCTCGAGGCTGCCCGTAAATCCTCACATCAACTCCCAAGGGTCGTCATGCCCGCAGTGTTACCGCTCAGCCTATCGGCACTTTACCTCAAAGCATTACAACGATACGGGGGCGATCCAAAAGCCTTGGCAGAAAGGCCCATCGGTTTACCAAGACATTTGACGTTAATGTGGCGGTCTTTGCTCGGGCGGCCTTAACTGGGTCATCGATTGGCGCGACGGAGACTCATGAGTTCATGTGACGAGACTTGCGGGAAGATAGACGGTGCTTTGAAGTGATATAGCATCACAGCCCCCTCAATTTGTATCTGGGAAACCGCCCCGGGAATCGACGAATTTCCGTAACTCAAGAACTGAGATCACATTAATACGACTATCGCGGCTGCGCCATGTAACCGTCGGGTTATCCATGCGTGGCTTTGCCAATGGGGCAATCGATCTTTTCCAGATCTCTGTCGACTCGCCAAAGTGTGCCTGATAATAAGCAACGATGTACTCAAACTGTTCTGACTAAAAGAGGGCGTGGAATCTGGATGGGCTACCCTGGTCATAGCGTGTGATTGCCATTGGCCCGGTGTAAAGGATTGTCGGGACGATGAATGCGTTGCGGAGTTCCTTTGGCCAGTCGATAGGCTCAACACAGAACAGCATCGTACCGCGGTTCTTTTTGATACACGAGTTCAAAGGGTCGATGCCGTCTAGGAGTGCATCATAAAGTAGGCGTTCAGCAGCATCTTGGCGTTCGGCCTCGTCGAGTTTGTCCACGCCCGGACCGCTTTCTAATCCAGCAGGGCCAGTCATTAGGTTTCGAATGCGCCCGACCATCTTTGCAACGACGCCTTGTTCCGTCTGTATATCCGAGCCGTCTTCGGGCAAGATTGCAGAAACACCTAGTGTCTGACTGTCACCACCAGGATTGTTTTTTTCAATTGTCATCGTCCATGGATCAGGAAGTACCGGACGGACAGGTTTAACAATTTGATCACTTGGTACGTTGAGGTCATTCAGTCCAATTGTGCCGGGCTCGGGTGCCGGGATGCCATCTGTCTTTGGTTGGCGTTTTGCAGGGCCAAGCACAGACGTTAGACGATCTGTGAAATTAGAGTTCAATTGGGTTTCTCGTGTCCGCGTTGCACCTGTCAGTCGCTCTTCTTCGGTCGCACGTAATTCAACGCCGGTGAGATCAAGCATCTTGTCATCAACGACACGACCACGTGCAGGATCATTCTTGGGAAAGAAATTATCAATGATCCGGTAGAAAGGTTCTTTCGCAACAGGAAAGTTTGGCGCTTTTATACCAGATTTTTCTTCTTGATTACCGCGGAAGAACTTTGCTAGTGCTGATATTTTTTTCTGCGTATCGGCTTTGAATTTTTCAGGCAACTCGGCAATGGTTACGTCTTTACGTTGTACAGGCTCCCCCTCAATCGCCGGACGTACAATAGGTAATCCGTGAATATCCTCATCCCGTTTTGTTGATCGACCTAATTCGGCAAGACGATCAAACAACCTTGATGCAGGCTCTTCACGTTTTGTGATTACCTGTTTTGGAACGGGGAGCTGGTGCCCAGATGGTTGAAGTGGACGCGGCTTGAAAACCTTTGGTTTTGGTGCCGATCTATTTTTACGATCTCGTTCATACTGAACAGCTTCGATTTCACGTGCGCGACGAAGAATCTCGGCAGGGTCTCGAACTTCGGCCTCTGGTTCGTATGGTAATGGGGGTTGTACGGTTCGGCTTCGATCCAGCCCTTTTGGAATTTGCATAAGTGGATCGACGGGCTGTTGGCGCACAGGTGCTTTAGTTGGTGCGCGAAGCGGTGCTTCGGCGGCTGACCCTCGGGCGGGCTGACCATTGATAGAGCGTGGCGTTGTATATTGCTTTCTGTTCCGAATGGGGTCGCGGTTCAATATCCGGTCAATCCGACGAATTCGATCTTGCAGGCTGCGACTAGCAGGAGGCGGGAGCGCGTTTGGATCTTTTGGCTGAACCAGTCCTCCTGGGCGGCGCAATTGTCCTGTCTGAGACCCCTCGAGGGGGGCCAGGCCGGGAGGCAGGGCAGGAATGTCCTCACCCGCAGCAGCAGGTGGGGCGATGATGCCAGGGATCTCACCCTTAGGTGCCGCAAGACCAGGGATATCAAGTCCGGGCGGCAAGCCAGGAATGTCCGGATCAGGTGGTGCCGGGCCGTCAAGTAGCTCAGGCGCTGCTAAACCAGGGACTTCCATACCTTCAAGACTGGGTATTGCTGTGATATCGGTCTCGTCCGGCGCAAGAAGGCCTGGAATCTTAATCGTTGTTTTATCGCCCAGTGTTGGCGGTACCAAGCCAGGGACTTCAAATAATGGATCTACAAGTCGATGCATCTCATTAACAGGCGCGCGCTCTGTGGTCTCAATGTTAACCATGCCCGGCGGTGTGACAGGCGGCGGTAAAACTGGGCTGACTACGGGCAAACCAAATTCGTTCTGAGCGATGTTATCAGAGCCAACAATGCCCTTCATACGATCGACCATACGTCCGGCTGAGTTATCGCTTGCTTCGGGTGGGGGGTAGCAAATCGGTCTGCTGGATTTGTACCAAAGCGATCCGCGGGGCTTGAGCGTGTTTCTCCACCTTGCGAAGTTGAGCGGCGATCAGCATCCGTTTTCTCAGCGTCAGATTGGCCAATCAATCCGCCAACCGTCACCACATCCTTTACGCCATCCCAGATACTTCCAAAAACCCAGGTTCTTCGTTGGCTGCGATTTGCTTGGGCTCAGGTGCCGTCTCTGTAGGCGATGATTGCGCGAACTCATCATCTGCTTTCGGTTCAGGCAATGTTGGCGTGGGAGAAGTGGGTTCAATTGGGGCTGCAATGCCCGGGACCATCGGATCATCGATACCCGGTGGAATAAGGCTTGGTGGCTCCATCGTGGCGAACGAGGCAGGTACGGGTAACAGATCAGATAGTTTTGGATCAGGCCTGGCGGGGGCGGGCGTCGTTTGTCGTGGGCGCTTTGCCGCAACACGGGCGCGTGGCGTGATAAGGGCCTTTTTGCCTTTGTCTGTAACACGCGGTGCAGACGACACATTCGCTGTTCTTTTGGCGAGTAGGACATGTGCAATCCGGAAGTGACCTAAATCGACAGCCACATCGGCGGGCGTCATGACGTTCGCATTTTTGGCAGCGAGGCCGGCACCAGCTGTAATGGCTGCTTCGATGGCGTGCATATCATTGATCTCTACCGTTTGGAAAAGTGCCTCATCAGGTGTTTGAGCTGGAATGCTGGTCGCAGAGGAAAATGCCAGAATGAGCGCGAGCAAAATGCACCGAGAGCGGGTACATCTGATTTCGGTTTTTACGCTTGTTCTGGCAGTCATCAGAGACGTTGCTCATCCACCACCAATAGCTCTCATCCGTCCATTATCGATAAAGCATTGGAAACATGGCGTTTCGAGGGTAGTTCCCAAGTTTTGCTATTCAGTATCGATTCTAGGCCAATGTTATACTGAATCTTAACTTTTAGACATGCTGAACAGGCTGAAAACCACATGATATCGTGGTTATTCAGCCTAAAAGACCTGACATTTAGCGATAGGCACTAATTGTGGGGTGAAATTACTAAAAACCCATCCTTGTTGGGCTTTTTATCATAATAATTCAATGATGGTCGTGACGGAGTCGCTACTCCGCAGCAATTGATGCGTGGGTATCCAACCAAACCTGATGATCTATCAGGGCGCGCTCAGAAAGTTTCATTTTCCGATCACGGCCACGGGGGCGCTGCTTTTTTGGGAGCTCATCTGTATCGAGAGGCGGGAATAGCCCAAAGTTAGCGTTCATAGGTTGGAACGTGTCTGCATTCGCGCCACCTGTAACGTGGCTCAAGATTGCACCCATTGAAGTTGTGGCAGGGGGGGGGGATGGTTCTTTGCCAACCCTTTCAGCAGCAGCAAAACGGCCCGCCAACATACCGATCGCGGCACTTTCCACATAACCTTCGCAGCCAGTGATTTGACCCGCAAAACGAATCCGCGGCATGGTTTTCATACGCAGGGTCTCGTCCAGCAGCTTTGGTGAATTGATAAAGGTGTTTCTGTGAATGCCACCGAGTCTTGCAAACTCAGCATTCTCAAGGCCGGGGATCATACGGAAGATGCGTTTCTGTTCGCCATAAGCGAGCTTGGTTTGGAAGCCAACCATATTAAACAACGTGCCTAACTTGTTGTCCTGACGAAGTTGAACAATGGCGTGGCATTTGACGTCACGTTGATTGGGATTGGTCAAGCCGACTGGCTTCATCGGACCAAACGTCAACGTGCGACGCCCGCGTTCAGCCATAACTTCAATGGGTAAACAGCCCTCAAAGTAAGGCGTGTCCTGTTCCCATTCTTTGAATTGCGTTTTCTCGCCATCGATCAATGCGTCGATAAACTCATCGTATTGTGCGGCATCCATAGGAAGGTTGATGTAGTCTTTACCGTCGCCTTTGTCGTAACGAGACTGGAACCAGGCGATATCAAAATTGATGCTTTCCTTGTAGATGATGGGGGCAATGGCATCGAAAAAAGCCAGATGCTCCACGCCGCTTAACTCGCGAATAGTAGCGGTTAAGCCAGGAGATGTTAGAGGCCCCGTGGCAATGATGACACTGTCCCAATCTTCAGGCGGTAGGCCTAAGACTTCACTGCGGTCAATTGTTACGAGGGGATGGTTTTTCAATGTCTTGGTGACTTCATCTGAGAACGCATCTCGGTCGACTGCGAGCGCGGACCCGGCGGGTACTTTGTGTTTATCCGCTGCATCAATGATGAGCGATCCTGTACGGCGCATTTCTTCGTGTAAAAGACCGACAGCATTCGTCGTATAATCATCGGACCGAAATGAATTTGAACATACCAGTTCCGCAAGGCCATCCGTATGATGCGCATCCGTTTTGCGGACGGGCCGCATTTCGTGCAAGACAACGGGAACGCCAGCGTTAACGAGTTGCCAAGTTGCCTCAGAGCCTGCAAGGCCGCCGCCAATAATATGAAATGGTTTTGTCATTAAATTTCTATCCAATAGTAAAGAGTTAATCGCTGATTAGCCATCAGCAGCGACAATTGTAAAATAGTGATCGTTTGCAATAACTGCAACGCGTGCAGTCATTGGGGTGGTCGCTAGGCATTGTCCAGTGCAATACAGTTCACAAAAATTTATGCGACTATTTTGAATGGAGCGCGCATATGGCGCTAGCCAAAGAGACTGACGAAGAAAAACCAAAGAAGCTGTCCCAAAAAGAATTGGATGACATCATTGATCTGCATGAACAGTTCTTGCAGGGCACGCAAGGTGGTGAACGTGCGAAGCTAGGTATGATGGATTTGTCATACCTTGATTTGAGCGGCTGCGATATGAAACGTGCGGACCTGGTCGGGACACTTATATGCCATTGTTAACTTAAGAAAACGAATTTTGCAGAAGCCAATTTATTTGCCTGTGATCTTCGTGGCACCACATTGATCCGTGCAAACCTTGACCGCGCTGATATTCGGGGTGCCTGTTTATCGGGCGCGAATTTAACTCTGGCGACACTTGTTGATT
>CAWUWH010000167.1:0-3498 GCA_963926035.1 uncultured Rhodospirillales bacterium | reverse complement strand
TCAGCATGGATCAGCAAAGCGTCCGTATCGGCATGGATGGTGCGCCCCGAAGCCAATGGGACTAGGCCATCGGCATTGTTACCTTTCGGGAATTCTCTCGCGTCCCATCTTGGCGTATGACCTTTTTCATTCGGATTAATCCATATTTGGAAAAGACGAGTGATGTCTTTTTCATGATTATATTCTGAATGCGTGATGCCCGTACCGGCACTCATGACCTGAACATCACCCGCTTCTGTCCGTCCTTTATTACCAAGACTATCCTCGTGGGTAATCGCCCCTTCACGGACAAACGTGATGATTTCCATATCTTGGTGAGAATGAAACGGAAACCCGGTGCCGGGCTTGATCGCATCGTCATTCCACACCCTGAGCGGGCCAACGCCCATGCGTTTAGGATCATGGTAATTGGCAAAACTGAAATGATGCTTTGCATCGAGCCAGCCATGATTGTCACCACCAAGACTATCGAAAGAAATTGTTTTAATTGTCATTGGTCGTCTCCTTGTCATGTATTTTTCAAGCTGCAAACGATGCGACGGCATCATCAATTTTCGCATGCGCTTCAGCAATGCCTTCAGCGCGATTATCCGGGCCCATATCCAATTCATTCGCAGTAATAATGCGAACGTCATTCAATCCGATGAAAGCCAAGATGTGGCGCATGTATCCGGTTTGAAAGTCTGCTGGATGTGGATCAGATGGATCACCGTCCCCATATTTTCCGCCCCGTGTCGACAACACGTAGACCGGCTTGTCGCCGAGCAAACCCATCAGACCTTTATCCGGATCATAGGCAAAAGTTTTGCCCAGCCGTGCAACATGGTCGATCCATGTTCGAAATGCGCCAGAGATTGTGAAGTTATGGAACGGTGCGCCAATCACAATGGCATCCGCTTCATTCATTTCATCAATCATCGCATCTGAGAAAGCACGTGCTGACACTTGCCGTTCTGTGAGATTATCGGGTTCACGGCGAAGCGCATTGATAAGCTCGTCATCAATATGCTCAGGCGGGTTCTGACCCATATCACGATGAATGATACGAGCATCAGCAAACTTCGCCCCGATCTTTTCAACAAAACTCTCAGTGAGTTGCCGAGATACGGAGCTTTTGCTTGGGCTGGTATCTAACACTAATAAAGTTGTCATCATTTCTTGCTTACAAAAATTACGCCACGTTTAGCTGTTGAATGAAGATAGGCGCTACGAATAAATGAGACAATTAGTTAAAATATGAATATATTGTTCATAATTATGAACAATAGGTGATCTATGGCCGAACCTGATCCATTGGAAGGCATGTCGATTTTTGCGGCAGTTGTTGAAGCTGAGAGCTTTACCGGCGCGGCGCGCACGCTCAAATATTCGAAAGCAGCAATCAGCACACACATCCAAAAACTCGAAGATCGTTTAGACACCCGACTTCTCAATCGCACCACCCGGCGCATTTCGATGACTGACGAAGGCCGTGTATTCTATGAGCATTGTCGCCGTATTCTAGATGAAGCACGCGAAGCGAGTGACGCGCTCGACAACTCGAACACCGAGCCACGCGGGGTATTACGTATCAACTCACCTATGTCGTTCGGCACAATGCATTTGGGTTCAGCTGTTGCTGAATTTATGGAGGCATATCCTGACGTCAGCGTCGATATGGTTCTCAACGACCGTCAAGTCGACCTGATCGAAGATGGTTTTGATCTCGCCATTCGGATTGGCCGCTTGCCAGGCTCAAGCCTGATTGCGCGTCGTCTCGCACCCTGTCGCCGTATTCTTGTCGCCAGTCCAGATTACTGGGATCGCAAGGGACGCCCATCTCATCCCAGTGACCTTAAAGATCACGATGCGCTTATCTATGACTATCTGGATGACCCAAACACATGGACATTCAAGGATGGCGATACGGATGTATCCGTATCCGTTCAGGGACGTTTGCGTGCAAACAATGGAGAGGTGCTATTAGACGCAGCCCTCCGTGGTCTCGGTATATATCTGTCACCAACGTTTTTCTGCTGTGATGCGCTGCGCACCAACAAACTTGAGATCGCGCTACGTGATTTCGGCGAAGCCCCACTCTCGGTCTATGCCGTCTATCCCCATCGCCGCCATCTATCGCCAAGGGTGCGTGCGTTTGTTGATTTTCTAGCTGAACGTTTTGGCGAAAACCCCTATTGGGATCATTGGGATGTTTAACGCCCTTCGCGCCACCAGGCTAAACTGAGCAAGCCAAGACCAAGGGCCAAAACCAACCACCAAGGTGCCAGTGGCAAGCTGCTGACGCCAGTTACCGTAAAGGCTTCATTGCGGCGCATGCCAATCCATCCAACCCCATGGGTTTGGCGATCTGTCTGCACACTTCTAAGTCCAGGCATCCCGTCGACAAGCCAGCGCGCAGACCCATTTGCCGCAGCGGCAATGCGCTTTGCCGGCACGTCCGTTGCGCGAAGGTCGGCAAGTTCAAGCGAGTTCAATGCGCCTGCGGGTGCCAGAGCAACGTTGGCATCATCACCGACACGGTACAGTCCGATCTCATCGACCGGAACGCGCGCCATAGCTCGGCCTACGGCCTCGGGCTTCAGTTGCACCGTTGTTTTAATACCGCTCGGACTTTCGACACTGACCTCGACGGGGCCTGGATCAAGACTGCGACGCTCAATACGAAGTTCGCCATCTTTAACAACAGCGAACAAACCTTCTTCATCAAGTTCCGGTTCTTTCATCAGCCAGTGCGCAATACGCCGCATCAACTCTGCTTGTGGCCCGCCCTTATCGAAACCCCGAGCCCAGAGCCATAGATGGTCACTGGCAAGAAGTGCGACGCGGCCTTCATCCACACGCTCCATCATCAACAAAGGTTGCCCGTTAACGCCGTCCATCAATGTTGGTGCGACGCTTTGAGCTACACCAATTTGTCGGAACCAAGAACCCCAACTGGGCTCAAGATCATCACGCCCTGGCACAACGGCACCCGGAAGTGCGCTTGTCACCGGATGACGATGTCCCATATCTGTGATGCGCGGCTTAAAACGTTCTACAAAAATCTGCCCCGTTGGCTGGCCCGGCAGGATGTCTGAAAGCGGCGTACGTGCCAGTGATCGCAACCCACCGAACTCGGGCCCAACCGACAACAGAACAGCACCGCCTGCCCGAACGTAGCGTGAGATGTTTCGGAAGTACGTTGGTGGCAAAACATCACGCACCACGTAGCGATCAAAAACAATCAAATCAAACTCATCGATTTTCTCTTCGAAAAGCTCCCGCACGGGAAAGGCAATAAGTGAAATTTCATTCAACGGTGTGAAGTCATTTTTTTCGGGCGGACGTAAAATCGTGAAGTGAATTAAATCAACCGACGGGTCAGACTTTAACAAGTTTCTCCATGTTCGCTCCCCCGCATGGGGTTGCCCGGAAACCAGTAACACGCGCAACCGATCCCGCACACCATTCACAGAAACAACGGCGCGGTTATTTACTGGTGAGAGTTCTCCCTCAGCA
>CAWUWH010000166.1:0-6940 GCA_963926035.1 uncultured Rhodospirillales bacterium | reverse complement strand
TGGTATCAACAGACTAGCGATATCACTGAACAGCCATGCAATAGGGTTCCTTTGTGTAGATGCCAAGGCTGTTTCTGATACGACGTTTGCTTCGACCTTTTGAGCGACTTCAGTATCGACCAGAACAGGTGCGATGGTTTCAGCAATAGGCGCTTCTTCAGCAGCCGTTGTCGTGTTGGGCTTAAATAGTTTAACGAAGTCGTTAAAAATCGCCTTAAAGGGATTCTTGAATTCACTGGGGTCAGCTCTCGCCGAAGCAACTTTTGGTACTGGCTGGTCTTCTTGTTTCTTTGATGTGCTTTTGAGGGGCTCAGCATCAATTGTCGGCGACTGAATGCCATTCGAGGCACTTGTTAGCAGATCACCAAGGTCTTCAAAAAGCCAAACGATTGGATTGCGTTGTGCCTCGCTGCGCGCATCATTATGGGACAGCGCATGCGCGGGTATTGTAAGGAGGACAGCAATAGAAAAAGCCAAAATTCGTCGCATTAATTCGTCGACCCCGGCGCGATTAAACACGCAAAACTTTTAAAACTCCGCTATTACTAACTTGTACGGAGTTTTTCCACTAATATCAATGGCATCACAAGATAATGTGAAACTAAAATCTACATAAATTTCTGCGTGAACACTCAAGCACAACACATAGTCGTTAAAGCAACACTAACGTACTGTATTTTGCATCAAATTTCTATAGATTCGACTGAAAATCACTCAGATTTTCTGGTTTGTGAGTCTAAAACGGCAACTGCACTCATATTATAAATACCACGTGAGGTCACCGCAGGCGACAGGATGTGCGCTGGTTTGGCTGCGCCAACAAGGATCGGGCCGACGGATAAGCCGTCTGCGAGTTCTTTCAGCAAGTTAAAGGCTGAATTTGCAGAATCGATATTTGGGAACACCATCATGTTGGCTGAGCCTGTTAGGCGCGCGTGTGGGAATATGCGCTTTCGCAATTCTTCATCGAGGGCCGTGTCGCCTTTCATCTCACCTTCAACTTCGAAGTCGAGATTTTTTTCAATCAATATTTCCATGGCATCCCGCATCTTGCGCGCAGATGGGCAATTAGAGCTGCCAAAGTTCGAATGCGACAACAAAGCAACTTTAGGAGTCATGCCAAATCGACGCACAGTTTCAGCACTGAGTTCAGTCATTTCAGCAATTTCTTCGGCCGTCGGGTCTGGGCTCACATGCGTGTCGCACAAGAAGTAAGTTCCTTTGCTGAGGATCAGCGCACTTAATGCGGAGACGTCTTTGACCCCTTTGGCTTTCCCGATAACATCAACGACATACTTGAGGTGCCATTCATACTGACCATAGGTACCACAAATCATCGCATCGGCTTCGCCGCGCTTTAGGGCGATAGCAGCAATTGCCGTCGTGTTTGTACGAATAATGGTTTTGGCCTCATCCATCGTGACACCTTTGCGCTCCATCAACTCGTGATAGAGCGTCCAATATTCTTCATACCGAGGGTCATTTTCTGGGTTCGTAATACCAAAATGAACGTCAGGCTGAATGCGAAGGCCAAGACGTTCAATGCGCTTTGTTATAACGTCAGGACGTCCGACCAAATGTGGACGTGCCAGACGATCATCAACCAACGCTTGCACAGCGCGGAGAACCCGCTCGTCTTCGCCTTCGGCAAAGATGATACGGCGTGGGTCTTGGCGCGCACGATCAAAAATCGGCTTCATCAACATGCCTGAGCGGAAGACAAAGCCTGCGAGTTTCTCTTGGTACTTATCGAAGTCTTCAATCGGGCGCGTTGCGACACCGGTTTCCATCGCAGCTTTGGCGACAGCTGGAGCAATCTCACTGATAAGACGTGGATCGAAAGGCTTTGGTATCAAGTATTCAGGGCCAAATACTAATCGTTCTCCGGCATAGGCATCGGCAACTCGCTCAGAACTTTCAGCCATTGCAAGGTCAGCAATCGCTTTAACTGCAGCTTGCTTCATTTCTTCGTTGACGTCGGTGGCACCACAATCCAGGGCACCCCGGAAAATAAACGGAAAACACAGCACATTGTTGACCTGGTTCGGATAGTCCGAGCGTCCTGTTGCCATAATGACATCAGGATTAGCTTTTTTAGCTAAGTCTGGATCGATTTCAGGATTGGGGTTCGCGAGTGCCAGGATAAATGGCTTGGGATCCATTTTCTTGATCATTTCAGGCTTTAAAATACCCGCAGCTGAAAGACCTAGGAAGACATCCGCATCGGCAACAACATCATCAAGAGTGCGTAAATCTGTCGTTTGAGCATAGCGACTTTTGCGGTCGTTCATCTGTTCTTCGCGTCCGACATAGACGAGCCCTACTTGATCAACGAGCCATATGTTTTCAACTTTTACACCCATTGAAACGAGCAAGTCGAGGCAAGCAATACCCGCAGCACCGCCACCTGTAGAAATTAATTTTATGTCCTCAAATTTTTTGTTCTGTAAACGAAGACCATTCAAAATGGCGGCAGCACACACAATGGCTGTGCCGTGCTGGTCATCATGAAATACCGGAATATTCATGCGCTCGCGAAGCGCTTCTTCAACAATGAAGCATTCGGGGGCCCGAATATCTTCCAGGTTAATTGCGCCGAAAGTTGGCTCTAGAGGTGCAATGATTTCAATTAATTTATAAGGGTCTAATTCATTAATTTCGATATCGAAGCAATCAATGTTGGCGAACTTCTTGAAGAGAACGACCTTACCTTCCATCACAGGCTTTGATGCTTCGGCACCAATCGGTCCCAGGCCAAGAACAGCGGTGCCGTTCGTAATGACGGCGACAAGATTGCCGCGGTTGGTCATCTGGTAAGATTCCATCGGATCATCGACAATTGCATTGCACGCCGCAGCGACGCCTGGAGAGTAGGCAAGTGCGAGATCGCGTTGTGTGGCTAATGGCTTAGTTGGCTGTATCTGAAATTTTCCAGCTGGCGATTGGCGATGATATTCCAGTGCGCGTTCGTCGAGCGTTTTATCCGACATTGATTAGCCCCTCAATTAACTTCTGTATGGATTTAGCATAAGTTGATCCCTTGCCCGCTCTGGGGCAACCTCTAACCAGATGTTTTCGTGAAATATTTGTTGTTTAGGTGACGCATGGAAAAACTTAGCAATGCAGTCCCATTTATCATTGGCCATCGAGGTGCTGCTGGCTTGGCGCCGGAAAATACCTTAGCAAGCCTTCGACGTGCGAACATAGAGGGTGCTGCGTGGGTTGAATTTGATGTGATGTTGAGCGCTGATGGTACCCCCGTTTTGTTCCATGATGATTTTGTTAATCGGACCACGAACGGTCGTGGTGCGCTTGCAAAACTTAGCCTAAAAAAAATTAGTCATTTGATGCGGGACGTTGGTTTTCTGATAAATTCCAAGGTGAGCGCGTGCCGACGTTTCGCGATATGATATCTGAGATTAATGCCCTTGGGCTAGGTGCGAATATGGAAATTAAACCAACGCCGGGTTTAGATTTAGAAACGGTCAAAGCGACGTGCGCGCTTATATCGAGTAACTGGCCTGACAGCTTGCCGCCGCCTGTCATTTCAAGTTTTGATATGTCTGCGATGGCTGTCGCAAAAGATCTATTGCAAAACATCGAGCGTGCAACGTTGTTTGTTAAGCTACCCAAAGATTGGCTATCCATTGTTGGACAATTGGATTGCAAGGTAGTGCACATCTCAACCAGGCATGTGACGCAGGCTCATGTTGATGCCATCAATAGGCATGGTTTTCCGTTGCGGGTATATAGGGTCAATGATGAGGCGAGAGGTAAGGAGTTCAAAAAAATGGGCGTGTCGTCTATCTTTACAGATCGCTCTAATTTTTTCTCATCAATCCGCTTTAAAAACAATGTTTAAGTCGCATCGTTATATGCTGTCTATTGCCAGCGCGGTCGGATTGCGCAAACATTCCGGTCAGAGTCGGCATTCTGACCAACTTTCTTAACATGGGATTTTCTCCTTGAACGGCATTTTCTTTGCCATTGTGGCTATTGCGTTTGTTGTCGCGGGTTACCGCGAAATAACATTTGATGTAATTGCATCGGTCGGTATCGACACACCAATGACATCTCTGGGCAAAGCCATGATTGGAACAGCCGGTGATGCTGTAACGCTTGCGATAGGTCTTGTCGGCGTGATGTCGCTTTTCTTGGGGCTTATGAAAATTGCTGAGCGGGCAGGGTTGTTGTTGGTTGTCGCAAAAACATTGCGCCCACTCATGATGCGGTTGTTTCCTGCTGTCCCCGTAGATCACCCTGCGATGGGTGCGATAATTATGAACTTGTCCGCAAATATTCTGGGGCTTGGTAACGCTGCGACGCCGTTTGGTATTCGCGCGATGGAACACCTAGACACGTTGAACGGAGAGAAGGGAAAAGCGACGGACGCGATGATCCTGTTCTTGGCCATCAACACGTCGAGTGTCACGCTGCTACCTACAGGTGTCATCGCCCTGCGTGCTGCTGCGGGCTCATCAGATCCAGCTGGCATCGTGCCGACGACCTTGTTTGCGACATTGGTCTCGACAACCGTTGCGATCGTCACCGCAAAATTCTGTGCTCGTATGTGTGCATCAAGTGCGCCGCCTGTTATTCAGGGTAAGGCGCTCGAGCATGACCCATTTGAGGATGGTGAAAATGTGGCACCATCAAGCGGGTACCCATTGTGGATTTCGGCACTTACCCTTTCATGTGTGCTGGCACTCGTGCCCATTACAATTTTTCATGGGCGTACCTTTGCGCCGTGGATCATCCCAGGTTTGATGATTGGGTTCTTAGGGCTCGGCGTTGCGAAGCGTGTTCCTGTTTACGAATGCTTCGTTGAAGGGGCTAAAGACGGCTTCAACGTTGCCTTGCGCATTATTCCATATTTGTTGGTAATTCTGGTCGCTGTATCAATGTTCAGAAACTCAGGTGCGCTCGCTTTGTTAATCACGCCTATCGGCGCGATGACGGAATTAGTTGGCTTGCCTGCTGACGCATTACCAATGGCTTTGTTGCGTCCTTTGTCCGGTTCTGGAGCCTATGGTATTTTGGCATCGATTATTAATGACCCTGCGATTGGCCCCGATAGTTATACCGGCTATTTGGTTTCTACCTTCCAAGGGTCTACGGAAACGACCTTTTATGTGATCGCTGTTTATTTCGGCGCAGTGCAGATAAAACGTTTGCGATATGCTCTAATCCCTGCGCTGACAGCTGACTTCGCTGGCGTTGTCGCGGCGGTCGCAATTGTTGCAATGTTGTATGGACCATGAAGAATCCACTTGGCCATCCGGTAGACCCGACCCCTAATTTGCACGGCGCACGCTCATCTGATTCTCCAGGTAAAGCAATTCTATGTGCACTCGCAGGCGGTGCCTTGTTGACGTTGAACGATGGCTTTGTAAAAGCGCTCACCGTCGATTTTCCGACGGGCCAAGTGTTGGCAATGCGTGGCATGTTTATTTACATCATGATCGCTATTTTTGCGATGCGCGCGGGTGGACTGCATACGATGTGGCAGATCAAAAGCTGGCGTGGGCAAGGCTTACGCGGGTTCTGTGTCGTTGGTAGCTCATTTACGTTTGTGACGGGGCTCTCATATATGCCACTTGCAGACGCGATTGCGATTTCGTTTGCGGGGCCTTTGTTTGTGACAGCGATGGCCCCCGTCATGTTAGGAGAACGCGTTGGCTGGCGACGTTGGATGGCTGTCCTTGTCGGTTTTGCGGGCGTTGTCTTTATCGTCCAGCCTGGGACAACAGCTTTCCAATGGTTTGCAGCATTCCCTCTGATTGCATCGTTTCTAGGCGGGATGCGAGATATAATTACCAGAAAGATGGCAGCGACAGAGACCACCGTGGCAGTCCTTTTTGTGACCACAACGGCCGTTGTTCTTGCAGGCTGGTCAACGATTTTTTATACGGAATGGATGCCCGTCGAATGGCATCACGTTAAGTATATTGTTGGCAGCGGCCTTCTCATTGGCGTTGCGCATTACTTGTTAATCGAAGCTTTCCGGCTGGGCGAGGCTGCGTTGGTTGCGCCTTTGAAATACGGCAATGTGCTATGGGCAGCCATTTTTGGATACCTTCAGTTCGGCGACATACCTCAAGCTGGAACCGTTATCGGCGCGTTAGTTGTTGCCTTCAGTGGCGTTTACATTCTTCACCGTGAACGCGTCCGCTCGAAGTAACTGATTATTTAATCAAGATATCTAGTGGGTTACACCATGTGTGGCCATATTTTGCCTTGAGTTCGACACAGGTATTTTCTGCATCGACGCGCTAGTTAAAGTTCAGCGCATAAAGCCCGACCACCGGAAGATTCCCAGCTTCAACTTTATCCGCAATGTACTCAGATTCCTTGTCAGCAAACATTTGCGGGAGTTCATCTTGGAGTTCTACCCATGCATCCTCAGCTTCTTAACGTGATGAGAACGATGCCAGTCTTACGCGATAGTTCTCAGCGTCACTTTTGACGCCACCAATGATGAAGTCTTCACCATTTAAAATCGTGCTGTCCTTTCCAATTTATCCGTCGTCATTCAATTGGAACACTCAACGGCCTAATCTAAGAGAGGGCTTGGCTCATCTTGTTGATAATATTAAGTGGCGTGTTTGCGGTATTGCAAGCGCCGGGTCTCCATTGTTTTCCGTTTGATCCTTTCTCGTTGTTTTAAAATCGATTGCCCGCGCCCGAAGTAAACATCTGCGGGCGTGAGGTTGTTGATGCTCTCGTGGTATCTCTGATGATCGACGAATGTCTCGATCTGTGCTTCAAGGTCTGCTGGTAAAAAGTAGTTTTCAAGCAAGATGCGGTTCTTCAAAGCCTGATGCCACCGCTCGATCTTACCCTGAGTTTGCGGATGATATGGTGCTCCCTTGACATGCCCCATTTTTTTATCGCCCACCCAATCAGCCAACTCACCAGAGACGTAGCTAGAGCCATTGTC
>CAWUWH010000165.1:0-4849 GCA_963926035.1 uncultured Rhodospirillales bacterium | reverse complement strand
CTTGCCGTCAATAACCGTGACTTTGTTCTTTTTCATTAAATGCTCAACACCACCGGTCAGGCGTTTTGAGACTCCGCGTGAGCGACTGACGACGTCGGCCATGTTGAAGCTGACATTCTCGGCAGACAGGCCGTAGTTCTTAGCGTGCAGCATATTGTGATAGATTTCAGCAGACCGCAGGAGTGCCTTGGTCGGGATACAGCCCCAGTTAAGGCAAATACCGCCCATGTGCTCTTTCTCAACGACACAGGTCTTAAACCCAAGCTGTGCAGCGCGAATTGCAGTAACATAGCCACCTGGGCCGCCACCAATGATGATCACATCGAATTTTGTATCAGCCATTTTATACTCTCACCTCTCCGGGAGCCGTCAGTTTATTCGGGTCGGCATCGCCTGTGTTTACTACGCCTTTTCGTTTAAAAGAAGCATCATCCGGCATTCGTTGGATGCGTGTGGTTTGTGTTTAACGCTTTTTGGGACAACGATCATTTCGCCGCTTGTCAGGGTTTCGCGACAGTCGCGAAAATCCATATGAAGCTGTCCGTCGAGAACGATGAAGACCTCGTCCACATCGTCGTGCTTATGCCAGACAAAATCCCCTTCTACCTTCACCAACTTGATGTCGTAGTCGTCGAATTCGGCGATGACTTTGGGTCGCCAGTGTTCATCAAATTGGTCAAACTTCTCGTCGAAATTAACTTTTTGCATGCCCAAAGGCTCACAGCATCAATTGCAATGGATCTTCGAGAATGCCTTTGAATTCCTTAACGAACGCAGCCGCTGCTGCGCCATCAATGCATCGATGATCAACGGCCAACGTAATGGTCATAACTGTTGCAATGGACAGTGCGCCATCTTTGACGATCGGACGTTGCTGCCCGGCACCGACAGACAGAATACCGCCCTGTGGTGAGTTAATGATCGAATTGAATGACGAAACGCCAAACATGCCGAGGTTCGAGATCGAGAACGTACCGCCTTGGTATTCCTGAGGCTGTAACTTCCCATCACGTGACTTGCCAGCAAGCTCTTTGGCTTCGGCAGATATCGTTGCCAGACCTTTGGCACCAGCATCTTTGATGATCGGCGTGATCAAACCACCCTCGACGGCAACAGCCATTGAGATATCAGCACGATTGAAGCGCAAGATCGCATCATCGGTATAAGAGACATTGCAATCAGGTTGACGCTTCAGCGTAAGCGCGACGGCCTTGATGACGAAATCATTCACTGAAATCTTATAGTCAGCACCTTCGCGACCATTGAGTTCCTTGCGGAGCGACATAAGGGCATCGAGTTCGATATCTGCGCTGACGTTAAAGTGCGGAATATCCCTCGCTGATGCGGTTAAGCGTTTGGCGATAGTTTTACGCATGCCAGAGTTCTCAACAGCTTCGTATTCAGGCAGCAAACTTAACATTGCCACATCAATACCTGCAGGTGGCGTCGCAGCTGCTGCGGCGGGTGCTGCTGCGGCTGCACTTGCAACGGATGCAGGCGCTTTGCCTGTACCCTTAGAGACAGCCTTGTCGATATCGCGTTTAACGACCCGGCCATGCGGTCCAGAGCCAGAAACCTGAGAGATATCAATCCCTTCCATCTTGGCGAGACGTCGCGCCAGAGGGCTTGAGAAGATACGATCACCGTCGCTGCTTGTTAGCGCAGGAACCGCAGATGCTGCTTGAGCAGGCGCAGGCGCTGCAGCTGGTGTTTCGGCAGGTGAGGCTGCTGGTGCTGCTTCGGCTTTCGCCTCGCCGCTTCCAGATGATGCGGTGTCGGCACTTTCAAGTGCACTGGCATCCTCGCCGTCTTCAAGCAACAAAGCGATCACAGCATTCACTGCAACGCCATCCGTGCCTTCAGCAACGACAATCTTACCGATTTTACCTTCGTCGACAGCTTCTACTTCCATTGTCGCTTTGTCAGTTTCGATTTCAGCCATAACGTCACCACTCTCGACGTCATCACCTTCTTTAACGAGCCACTTGGCCAACTTGCCTTCCGTCATTGTCGGAGAAAGCGCTGGCATCAGGATCTTGATGGACATATTGCGTCCTCCCTATGAGTAACAAACGGATTTAACGGCCTCGATGACGTGCTTTGCTTTTGGCAATGCAAGTTTTTCGAGATTGGCGGCGTATGGCATGGGGACATCTTCACCCGCAACGCGCACAGGCGGCGCATCGAGGTAATCAAAAGCTTGTTCCATGGCCACGGCGGAGACTTCAGAACCGATACCGCAAGTAGGCCAGCCTTCGCCAACGCTCACCAGTCGATTTGTCTTTTTAACAGACTCGATAATTGTGGCGGTATCCATTGGCCGGATTGTACGTAAGTTGATCACTTCGGCGTCAATGCCTTGCTCAGCAAGTTGTTGAGCTGCATCCATCGCAATCCCGACTGCTATAGAATAGGCAACGATGGTGACGTCTGCGCCCTTACGCTCAATCTTTGCTTTGCCAATCGGCAGTGTGAAATTTTCTGTATCCGGAACTTCAAAGCTCTGGCCATAAAGGATTTCGTTTTCCAGGAAGATCACAGGGTTTGGATTACGAATAGCGCTTTTCAGCAATCCTTTCGCATCCGCTGCGGACCATGGTGCGACAACAGCCAAACCTGGGCAGTTTGCATACCATGAGGCGTAACACTGTGAGTGCTGAGCACCAACACGAGCCGCAGCACCGTTGGCACCCCGGAATACAATCGGGCAACCCATCTGACCACCAGACATATAGAGTGTCTTAGCCGCTGAGTTAATGATGTGATCGACCGCCTGCATCGCAAAGTTGAAGGTCATGTATTCAACTATGGGGCGAAGGCCGTAGAAAGCCGCACCAACGCCAAGGCCGGTGAAGCCAATTTCGGTGATCGGTGTGTCGATGACACGCTTTTCACCAAATTCAGCGAGCATGCCTTGAGAAATCTTATAGGCTCCCTGGTATTCAGCGACTTCCTCGCCCATCAGGAATACCGTATCGTCTTTACGCATTTCTTCGGACATGGCGTCACGAAGCGCTTCACGAACTGTCTGCGTCTTCGTTGGGCCGTCGTAATCGGGCTCAGGGGCGATTTCACCAGCTTTTGGCCGTGCAGGTGCAGATGCCTCTTCGTCTGATACAGCTGCAGGTTCTTCTGCAGGCTTAGCTTCAGCGACGGCACTTCCGCCTGATGATGCAGCATCAATAGCACTTGCGTCTTCGCCTTCTTCTAATAGAACGGCAATGGGCGTGTTAACGGCGACGCCTTCAGTACCTTCAGCGACAAGAATTTTGCCCAGCTTGCCTTCGTCGACAGCTTCGACTTCCATTGTTGCTTTGTCAGTTTCAATTTCGCAGAGCACGTCACCGCTCTCGACAGTATCACCTTCGGATTTCATCCACTTGGCGATCTTGCCCTCAGTCATTGTTGGCGATAACGCCGGCATCAGTACCTGTGTGGCCATGATTTTAACCTTTTTTCGGGTAATTTATGCTCAAGCTTCTTTAAGGATGTCGGTATAAAGTTCCAACTCATCCGGCTCGGGGCTCTGCTGCGCATATTCTGCAGCGGCGGTGACAATCGATTTGATTTCCTTGTCGATGTCTTTCAACTGATCCTCAGTCGCGAAACCACCTTCAAGAATAGTATGACGGAGGTTATCGATTGGATCGCTCTCTTTGCGCATTTTCTGAACTTCTTCTTTAGAGCGATACTTGGCTGGGTCAGACATTGAGTGACCACGATATCGGTAGGTCTTCATCTCGAGGATCATCGGACCTTTGCCAGATCGTGCATGCTCTAGTGCAGCACCACCCTTTTCGACCACATCAAGGACGTCCATTCCATTAACGGATTGACCCGGAATATCGTGCGCGTTACCGCGTTCAGACAATTCAACGTTAGACGATGCACGTTCAATGGATGTGCCCATACCGTATTTGTTGTTCTCAATGACATAGACTACGGGTAAGTCCCAAAGTGCTGCCATATTGAAGCTTTCGAAGACTTGGCCCTGGTTGACCGCGCCGTCGCCCATATAGGCATGGCAAACGCCATTGTCTTCTTTGTATTTGTGCGCGAACGCGAGGCCTGTCCCCAGTGGGATCTGTGCGCCAACAATACCATGCCCGCCGAAAAACTTCTTTTCGCGCGAGAACATATGCATTGAGCCGCCCTTACCCTTGGAATAACCGCCTCGGCGACCGGTGAGTTCAGCCATAACGCCCTCAGGGTCCATCCCGCAGGCCAGCATGTGGCCATGGTCTCGGTATGAGGTGATAACTGAATCGTCATCCGTTCCAGACTGGGTCATGCCAACAACAACGGCTTCTTGGCCGATATAAAGGTGACAGAAGCCACCAATCAAGCCCATACCGTATAATTGTCCGGCCTTCTCTTCAAATCGCCGTATATTCAGCATATCGCGATAATAGGCGATCAGTTGATCACCATTCACAGCAGGTGATTTGGAACTTGCTTTAGATTTAGAAGCGGACTTGGACGTGGCCAACTTCTTCGCGCCGACTTTCGACGTTTTCGCCATCACTCTCTCCCAATGTCAATTGCGGCGGTTAATCACCGCTCTCAATGCTGACAAAATAAGTGAATTTGATATTTGATTCAAGTGAAGTCGCCCTTAAAAGACGGATTATGCCCAAAAAGACACAAAAGATAACTGATATTAAGTTAAGCTGCCTGTTTTCCGAACTTTACTGATACGATATTTTCGCGATCCACACGCGAAACAGCTTCAAAAATATCTGTCAGCCAGTGCCAATAACATCCTTCAAAACAGATGATATCGTCGGTGTTGATCTTTGGTGGAATGTGGTTTGTAACTTCAGAGCGCCACCGTCTGAGTGATTGTGGG
>CAWUWH010000164.1:0-2991 GCA_963926035.1 uncultured Rhodospirillales bacterium | reverse complement strand
GGCTTGGCCGCAAGACGGGTCGTGGTTTCTACGACTACTCTACGGAAGTTCCCGTACCAACACGCTAAGTAAAACCGCGCGAAGGATTCCTTCGTGAGCGTGGTTTTGCGAGAATAGACTAAGCGTCAATATTATATATTTTGAGAAACGGGGCCTTCGGGCCTCATTTTTTTTAACATTACGAAACACTTCCTGACGCCTAAGACATACAAATCTGACAGTTACCTGATAACATATGCCTGTATTCACAGTAAGTAATACGGCGAAGGGAGAGTTGTTATGTCAAACGGCATGCGAAGTTTTAATTTCTCAAATATCTTGGTTCTTGTGGCTGAGCATAATAATTATATGCACCAAACCATCCGCAGTATCCTGAGAACATTCAATATTGGTGATATTATTGAGACGCAAAATCCAGACGATGCATGGGACATATTCTGTGCTACGCCACCCGATGTCGTGTTTGCCGATTGGGCCCCCGGCTTCGATGGCATGGGCCTTTTGCAAAAAATCCGCCATGATCTGAAAAGCCCAAACCCGTTTGTCTCTATCATCATCGTGACATCAATGTCCGATAAGAAAAACGTCCTGACCTCACGCGACCTGGGGATGACTGAGTTTCTTGCCAAACCGTTTTCACCAAAGCAAATATTCTTGCGCCTGCGGATCGTTGCAGAACAACCTTGCGCCTTTATCAAGACGGGCAATTTCTTTGTCCCAGACCGTCGTCGCGGAAACCTTGGTGTCCAAAAGAATAGACGTGGAGAAGGCAACGATAATCAGTCTGTAGCTGGCGATGACGCCCCAACCACAAACGTCATTATTTAATCAAACTTCAGGTAATACCCTCGGAGTTGATGTCCAAACAAAAAATCGTCTACACTCTTTTTAAGTGAACTTTATCCAACCTATCTCAATAGCACTGGCCAATCGGTACATTCACATATTGAGATTCTCGAACGATATCATTTAAGGAGCGACCAATGAGCGACCACGCATCCACTGCGGACCTGAGCACTAATGATCTTGTCAAAGGCGTCATCGACTGGATTTCAATTGAAAGCCCCTCGTCCGACGCAACAGCCGTCAACAAGATGGTCGATCATATCGAAGCAGAGTTCAAATCTGTCGGCCTGGAGGTTGAGCGTACGCCTGGCGAAGATGGGTATGGCGATCTGATCCGTGGCAGAGCTCAAGGCTCATCCCGCGCCAACAAAGGCATTCTTGTCGTCTCACATATCGATACGGTGCATCCGATCGGCACCTCAACATCCAGCAATCTAATCCGTATCGAAGGCGATAATCTTTATGGCCCCGGCACCTATGACATGAAGGCTGGCGCATACATTGCCTTTTATGCGTACAAGCAATTGTTGGCCGCTGGTGGTGACCCAGACCTGCCCGTTACCTTTATGTATATCCCCGAAGAAGAAGTCGGCAGCCCCTATTCCAGAAAATACATCGCCGAAGAAGCCCGCCGTGCAAAGTATGTGCTGGTCACGGAACCTGCGCGCGACGGCGGCAAAATTGTTGTTCAACGAAAAGGCAGCGCACGCTTCAAACTGACCGCAACCGGACGCGCGGCTCATTCTGGCTCAAAGCATGAGTACGGACGCAGTGCGGTTCTTGAAATGGCGAAACAGATTTGCGACATCGAAGCCCTGACGGATTATGACCGGGGCATCACGTTTAACTGTGGCCTGATCAGCGGTGGCACAGGTGTGAACGTTGTTCCTCAATCATGCGTGATGGAACTCGATCATCGTTACATCCGCAAAGCCGATGGCGAAGAGATGGAAAAACACATCCTTGCGCTGAAAGCACATAATCCAGACGTAACCCTCGAAATCACAGGGGGCATCTCGCGGCCACCCATGGAACTCACGGATGGCATTATGGACTTGTTCAACAAGGCGCGCGCATTCAGCCTTGAGCATGGTCTCGACCTGCAACATACGTCTATCACCGGTGGCTGTTCCGATGGAAACCTGACGGCAGCTGAAGGTGTGCCAACGCTGGATGGCTTGGGTGCTGATGGCCACGGCGCACATCAATTGGATGAGCATATCTACATCTCATCCCTTGAGCCCCGTGCCCGGACATGGATGAAGCTCCTCGAACGTCTCAACTAAGTAGACAGATAACATCACCCTCTCCCTCGGGAGAGGGTGGCGCGCAGCGCCGGGTGAGGGGTTGTTGTATATTATGAATGCCTTAAGAAGCACCCCTCATCCTGTCCTTCTCCCAAGGGAGAAAGGACTCACGTATTTATGCACAGTCTCCTCACCTAACCTCTCCCCGTTATAGGAAGAGAGGTTAGGTGAGGAGGTTTGACATCAATAATCACAGGTAAACACAGACATATAGCTTTCCGTCATTCCTGCAAAAGCGGGAACTTGGAATCGACAGTGCAAGGCCTGGGTCCCCACTTTCGCGGGGATGACGATTTTGAGTTTTGAGCCTACAGGAAGAACTTAATGCAGCTCAGCGCGTAGCTGTTGACGCAGCACGTCAATCGGCACTGTGCCGCCCTCGGCATCGATGCACCAGAACGTCCAACCGTTACACGCAGGCACGTTCTGAACATGTGCGCCGACTTGATGGATTGAGCCCTTAAAGTCAGACGAAATCAATGTGCCGTCGGCACGCACGCGTGCTTTGTGGCGACGCTTTTGATCTATCAGCACGGTTCCCGGCTCGAGCATGCCGCGTTCGACCAACCAGCCGAATGGGATACGAGGCTGATCACGCTTTGATGGTGAATTTAACATTTCGTCAGTGCCTAAGCGGACCACTTCCGTAATGCGTTTCTCAGCGTATGCCACGTAACTCTTCTCCCGTTCTAGGCCAACAAAATTCCGCCCCAATCGTTTTGCAACAGCGCCTGTTGTCCCCGTTCCAAAGAACGGATCCAGGACCACGTCACCGACTTCGGTCGATGCCAGGATCACACGGTGCAGCAAGGATTCAGGTTTCTGCGTCGGATGGGCT
>CAWUWH010000163.1:0-3271 GCA_963926035.1 uncultured Rhodospirillales bacterium | reverse complement strand
GGTCGGGCATCAACGGCGAAAATGTGACGAGCAGGGGATTGAGCCTAAACTCGAATTTGATACGGTAAGCGATGGCAGAGGAGTCCTTGCCGCCTGACCATGGCACGACGCAATCATAGGGGCCGTCATGATTCCTGAATGGTTCAACCATTTCCAGGAATTCTGCACGCCGCGCATCCCAATCGATGGTATTCTTACGTTCGGCGGTATGACATGCGTTACAGATACCGGCATCATCAAATTCGATGCGAGGCCGGGTATTTGGCATCAGGCATGTTTTGCAGAATTTTATCACGTCGTCTCCATTGCTTTCATGACTGACTATACCCGAACAGGGTGTCCTTTGCTGGCGAGAAACTTTTTCGCGCTGGATATACTTTGTTCCGTAAAATGATAAATATTCTGCGTACAAGCCGCAGATACACCAGGAATCTCAAAAGCACTTACCATATGTTTCCAGTTGCCGCACCCTCCTAACACTTGAACAGGCAAACTTACCGCATCAGCAACAGCTGTACATAGCTCCAAATCGTAACCTTGAAGGGCGCCATCGCGTTCAATTGAGGTGATTAGGATTTCTCCAGCGCCCAGCTTTTCGCCTTCAATGGCCCAGCTGACAGCATCGCGTCCGGTTGTTTGGCTACCAGAATGGGACATGACGTCAAACCGCTCGCCGTCCCGCTTTGCATCAATGGAAAGCACAACGCACTGGGCCCCATAGGCTTCAGCGATTTCTGAGATCAGTTCAGGACGTTCGTGTGCACCTGTATTGATAACGACTTTGTCGCCGCCCGCATCCATGTAGCGCTTCACATCATCGAGTGTGCGAATACCACCCCCGACAGCAATCGGCACAAAACACGATTGAGCAAAGTTTGATACGGCATCAAAAAACTTCTGCCGATTGGGAGTATCGCCACGTGTGATATCAAGCATGACGATTTCGTCGACGGACCATGCATCGACGAAATTCAATGTGTAGCGATAGTCGGGCGTGAAAAGTTTGGTGCGAAACAACGTCCCGTCATTGAGCGTTAGTACGGTGATGACCCGTTTTCTTAACATTATGCACGCTCCAGGAAGTTCTTGAGGACCGTTAATCCGTGCTGCTGGCTTTTTTCGGGATGAAATTGTGTGCCAAATACGTTGCCGCGCTGCACAGCTGCTGTCATCGGGATCGCATATGTACAGGTGCCAACGGCTGTTCCAGCATCTGTATCGAGGTAGTAACTATGTACAAAATAGAATAGGGCAGGGTCAGGGACGTCATCGAATAAAATGCAGTCTCGGGTTTGCTGGAAATCATTCCAACCCACGTGCGGCACGCGAAGCTGCTCAGGGCCCGGTTCAATGCGTTTAACTTGGCCTGGAATCCAGCCAAGCCCCTTATGGTCTCCGTACTCTTCGCTTCCTTTGCTGAGCAGTTGAAAGCCTAAGCAAATGCCTAGAATGGGTTTTCGTTGTTTCGTTACAAGATCGTTCAAAGGATCGATCAGGCCACGGGACTTTAAATTCTTAATACCATTACCGAATGCACCAACACCAGGCAAGATCAGTTTATCAGCTTGGCTTAATTCGTTTGGTTCGCTGCTAATGGTTCCTTGGAAGCCGAGCTTTTCTATCGCGCCTAAAACGGAACGTAGATTACCAAGCCCGTAATCGATAATACCTATCATGAGAAATCAAAACCCAGAGATCTGCGTTTTTCCCGATCACAGAACGATCGTGTGATCAGCAAATGCTGCAAATTACCTTAGTTTCGCTCCATCGCGTGACGCGTGCGTTCCCACTGATCGACATACCACTCACAATAGCGTTTGTAGCCAATTTCGAGTGGCCATTGTGGTTCGAAGTTCAGATGCTCTTTGGCGCGTTCTGTCGATAATGTACCGCGGATTGGCTTGATCACATCGCGTGGACGCTCTTCAAGGATCGCATTTGGCACAACAGATTTAACGATATTCGCAAGTTCCAGAATGCTTCTGGCATTGCCAAAGGTCAGGTTAAATGTGTTCGATGAATTGGTGCCGCCTGTGGCTGCCATTGAACGCACGATGCCATCGACCAAATCTTCGATGTATGTGAAATCAAGACGCCCGTCGCCTCCACCTTCGAGGAGGAGTGGCTTACCCATAAGGGCATTTTCAATGAATGCCTGGCTGACACGGCGTGAGATGCACCGTTCGCCGTATAGAGCGCTGGGACGGATGATCGAAATGCCAAGGCCATACTGTTCATGGTAGGTGCGGATCAGGCGCTCGCCCATAAACTTAGCGTTCGCATAAATGCCATATGGCTGCGGACGCACATTCTCGTCAACGGTTTCAGTTTTGAAATCGCCATACACCGTGCTTGAGCTCATAAACACGACTTCATTGATCTCATTTTTGAACAACCGGGTGTACTCGAGAACATTTCTAAGCGTGACGAGTTGCAGATCGAAGCAGTGGCCAGGAACCCTCTTGGCGTCCACGGCACTTGAGATTGCAGCAAGGTGGACAACTTTTGTAGGCTGGAATTCTTTGAGTTTTTCCGCAAGGTCGATCATTGAGCGCGCATCTGCGTTATCCATAGTGACGCCTGAGGTGCGCATTTTTTCGAAACGCTGCACTAAAAAGCTGTGATTTAGCTCGCGTCGGAAAGGATCGATGTCATCATCACTGACATTTGCCAGCATGTTGTTTTGCATCAAGTTGTCGATAATCTGAACTTCTGCACCAACATTACGTAATGCCAACGCCAGGTTATGACCAATAAAGCCTGCGCCACCAACAAGCGAAACTCGTTCGCCAGTCATGCGCTGTTTGATCAATTTTGGTGTAAGTTTCTGTACCATTATAAACCTCTCATTCTGAGTGGACTTTTCCGCATTATAGGAAGGAATAATACTTAAGAATAAAAATTAACCTTAAACAAATTTTACAATAACAGAATACAACGGAAAATTCACTCTCCTAATTTACCATATTACATTTCGAATGGTTAACGAGATATGACGGAGGTCATAGCAGCCGTGATATCTGCCATGTCAGTTTCACTGAGATGTGGCCCGACAGGTAGTGCAATCGATTTATCACTAATGATTTCGGCATTTGGGAAGGTGCCATCAATATACCCATATCGTTTTTTATACGCGGTCAGTCGGGCGACCGGATGTGGGTAATAAACGCTGGTTCCAACCCCCAAAGCCTGCAACGCCATGATGATATCATCGCGCTTTGAGGCGAGTTCACCTTCGAAAACGGCAACTAGGCAATAATGGGTGTTTGTG
>CAWUWH010000162.1:0-11237 GCA_963926035.1 uncultured Rhodospirillales bacterium | reverse complement strand
GCCGACAGCGCGAAACCCAAAGAAGCGATTGATCCGCTCAAGCAATATAGGCTCAAAGTGCATAACTTCGGTGGCCAGGGCCCCGTTCTCTAGGATCAAATGAAGCGATCCCGGGCGTGTCCGATCACGTGAGAAAATAATTCGGTCAGGCAGGCTATGCTTGCCAATGAGTTCGCCCGCAATAGTTGGCCATTCATTAATAATAGCAGCGTCAACGAACCCGCGTCGATCCAGTGCCTTTCTGGTCAGACCTGAAATCGCCTTTCCAACAGACTGTGTCTGGGCGCGGCGTTTCTGTGTAATATTTGAATCAGCGGGCATTTAGCAATCGTTTCCTGAGGTATTATCATTATCAGCGCCTGATCCTAGGGGGCGGGACAATGGCGAGCAAGAAGAGACAGTACTTGCTCGCGGACTTGTGTTCTCGGGATGATCATCGTAAGCCCGAGCATAGTAAAATGAATACATCTATTTACCCTCAGGCGGCGCGTATTCGCGCGTCATTATTGGCTTGGTACGACGCCCATCGTCGCGACCTCCCGTGGCGTGCAAAATCAAGTGCACGCGTTGATCCTTATGCCGTCTGGCTTTCCGAAATCATGCTGCAGCAAACCACGGTTGCGACAGTCGGGCCTTATTTTGGCAATTTTAAGGCACAATGGCCGACTGTCGATGATATGGCAGCAGGTTCATTGGATGATATTCTGGTCGCTTGGCAGGGGCTTGGATACTACGCACGTGCGCGTAACCTATATAAGTGTGCAGGTGTTGTCGTAACTGAGCATGGCGGCGTTTTTCCTGAGACCGAGGATGAGCTCAGAAAATTGCCAGGTATAGGGCCCTACACAGCTGCGGCCATTGCATCGATTGCCTTCGATCAGCCTTGTGTCCCGGTTGATGGGAATATAGAACGTGTTACGGCACGGCTCTATGATATCGACATTCCGTTGCCCAAAGGGAAGAAAGATATCCATGCGGCAGCGCAGAGCTTTATCTCCAAATACAGACCGGGTGATTTTGCGCAAGCAATGATGGACTTGGGTTCTGTTGTTTGCGCGCCCCGTTCTCTTAAGTGCGAGATATGTCCACTGAATACGGATTGCCAAGCTTATAAAACGGGCAATCCCGCGCGACTTCCTGTGAAGGCCCCAAAGAAAATCAGACCGGATAGATGCTGTGTGGTGTTTTGGCTTGAGAACGCAGACGGTAATGTGTTGATGCAAAAGCGTCCTGAGACGGGCTTGTTGGGTGGAATGACAGGTTTCGTGTCGACGTCTTGGCGCGAAGGTGCGTGGCCTGAGCAGACTGAAATTGAAACGGCATCACCGCTGAGTATTGAATGGGCTGAAATTCCTGGTGAAGCTGTTCACGTCTTCACGCATTTTCGTCTGACGATGCGGGTGCTGAAAGGAAAAGCACAGAAGGGCGCAAATGTTGACGGCTTTTGGGTCGCTCCCACGTTATTCGCTGAGCACGCGTTACCGACAGTTATGAAGAAAATTATTAAGCTTGTTGGTGGGAACCCGAGTTAATGACAACTCTTGGCGTTCTATCATAGATTAGGACGTCATTCCGGCGCAGGTCGGAATCCAGAACTATTTACATCACTCCGTCCAACTAGACCCCGGCCTTCGCCGGGGTGACGAATGCAAATGATTAATTCGAAGAAGAAACAGCGCGCTTAAATGCTGCAATATCTGTATCCAGGTGAAGAATTATAAACCGGGTTAATGCCTGCGCCTGCAAGATAGCCTGTCCGCGTGCTGGTAATTCAAGTACGCGCTCTAACTCGATCAGGATATTGGAAAGCCGCCTCAAGCCATGCTCGTCGGACCAGGACTTGAACGTTACCGTATTCTTTTTGAGCGCTGGAACATTGCCTTCAACCGCCAGGTCGCTGAGTGTTTGAGCCTGAGCTTCAGGGGAAAGTGCACTCCCCATGAGGGCACCAAGAACCCTGTCTGCGCCATCCCGTGCCACAAGGCCGTTCACGGCACTGCGGTCTAGTAAGTTCCAGGCTATATCGTTGGCTTCAGTGTTAGGCATTATCAATCATCATATTGAATAAGGGCGTCAAACGGCACGTCTACTTTATCGCGACCGTTCAAGAACGTTAACTCTATAATACATGCAGCACCAACAACTTTGGCACCGACCTTATCGAATAATGCCAAGGATGCGCCCAACGTTCCACCGGTTGCCAGAAGATCATCAAGGACAACGACGCGCTGTCCGGGAGCAATGGCGTCACGTTGGATTTGGAGCGTGTCTGAGCCGTATTCGAGGTCATACTCATGGCTGATTGTTTCGCCAGGTAATTTTCCAGGCTTACGGACCATGCAAAAGCCGATGCCAAGTTTTGCCGCAAGCGGTGCGGCGACGAGGAAGCCACGAGATTCAATGCCGGCCAAAACGTCAGGCTGATACTTGAACACAATACGTGCCAGACGACCTAGTGCGACTTGCCATGCATCCGGATGCGCCAGCAATGTCGATACGTCGTAAAATAAAATCCCAGGTTTTGGGAAATCAGGCACAGCCCGAATATGGTCTTTAAGGTCCATGAGACACTCCGTCTTAGAATCTTTGCGTATCCTAACATGCGCGGGGCTGCGTGCAATCACGCGTTTGCACCCCGTCTATAAACATGTTTCGCTTTGTCTTAGAGGAAAGAACGAGCGAGATAAATCGTCGTCAGCTCGGCCTTGGGAGGCTTTAAATGTCAGGACAAACACACGTATTCCATCGCGCCCCAAAGACAGCGATGCCCGTTGCCGCAAAAGGTGACGGAATCTATATTGTCGATAGCGAAGGTAATAGATACCTGGATGCCGGGGATGCTGCTGTATCTTGTCTTGGACACTCTGATACATACGTAACGGCTGCGATCAAAGCGCAGTTGGATGATCTGGCTTTTGCCCACAATGGTTTCTTTACATCTCAGGTCGCCGAAGACCTGGCAGATTTAATTATCTCAAAAGCACCCGGGGACATGCGGGCAGTATACTATCTGTCTGGCGGATCCGAAGCCGTCGAGACCGCGCTTAAAATGTCGCGCCAATATCACTTGGAAACAGGCCAGCCAAACCGCTCTAAATTCATTGCACGTCGCCAGAGTTATCATGGCAACACACTCGGTGCGCTGGGTGTTGGTGGAAATTTATTTCGACGTGAACCTTATGCGCCGCTGATGGTTGATACGTCGCATATCTCACCTTGTTACGTTTATCGAGATAAGCGTGATGACGAGAGTGAAGTTGAATATGGCATTCGGGTTGCGAACGAACTTGAAACAGAGATCCTGAGGTTGGGTGCCGAGAACGTTGCAGCATTTATTGCCGAGACGGTTGGCGGTGCGACTGCGGGTGTGATCCCACCTGTTGAGGGGTACTTCAAACGCATCCGTGAAATCTGTGATCAGTATGGCGTCATCATGATCCTGGACGAAGTAATGTGCGGGATGGGGCGAACGGGCACGTTGTTTGCCTGCGAACAAGATGACGTTGTGCCGGACATTATATGTATCGCCAAGGCATTGGGGGCAGGGTATCAGCCCATCGGCGCAACCGTCGTCTCATCGAAAGTCTACGATGCGTTTATAAATGGGTCGGGCGCGTTCCAGCATGGGCATACTTATCTTGGTCATCCCACTGCATGCGCAGCCGCATTGGCCGTTCAGCGAAAGATTGAGAAAGATGATTTGCTGGGTGCTGTTAAGCGCCAAGGCGCGGCGCTGGTTGAAAAGCTTCATGAACGGTTTGGAAATCATGCGCACGTCGGAGATATTCGGGGACGAGGTTTATTCCAGGGCATTGAATTTGTCGCCGACCGTGCGACCAAAGAGCCTTTCGATCCGGCATTGAAATTAAATGCACGGATCAAAAAATACGCATTTGAAGATGGATTGATTTGTTATCCCGGTGGTGCGACCGCAGATGGTGCGCGCGGCGATCATGTTCTTTTAGCACCGCCGTATATTATATCTGATGAGCAGTTGGATGAATTGGTTGAGAAACTTGGCGGTGCTATCGACAAAGCATTTACTGATATAAGTAGCTAAATTAAAAAATGAATTTGTAACGATTAGCGCCCTAAATACTGCGTCTTGCACCAGTGGTGGGCTGTGTTACACTTTTCTCAATAATGATAAACGGAAAAAAAGCGACCGTTTCAGTGAGATTCTATAATTGAAAAGTATTCCCGCGCAATTTGCAGTATGCGCCATGTTGTGGCAAGCATTATGCATCATGTTGTGGGGAGATGCTTTATTAGTAGTTCTCAACAGAATTCGCACCTCAGGATATTCGTAAATCGAAATGCTGAGTACGCGATTGGCCAGGCTTTGTGTCAGGTCGTTTGGTTCGTCAGGGAGGCCGCCATATTTGTGACATCATTCGCGATGCCTAATGGTTAAGATGGACATACTGGCATGAGCTTGATGTCTGATTAATTTAGTCTTTTAAAAACGAAAACAAACTCTCAAGGCGGAGTCATATGCACTTCAAGAAAACTCTGGCAATCAGTGCTGCAGTTATTGGTCTCTCGCTTACAGCAGGAACAGCCGATGCTGCTCAGAAATTTATCTCAATCGGCACCGGTGGTGTTACGGGCGTGTGCTACCCAACGGGTGGTGCTATTTGCCGCCTCACGAATAAAAGTGCGAAAGAGCATGGAATTCGTTGTTCCGTAGAATCTACGGGTGGCTCAGTCTACAACATCAACACAATTCGCGCAGGCGAGTTGGATATGGGTGTTGCTCAATCAGATTGGCAGTATCACGCGTATAACTGTACATCCAAATTCGCAGCCAAGGCCCTTTCAAAGAGCTTCGTGCTGTATTCTCAGTTCACGCTGAGCCAGTAACGATCGTTGCGCGTAAAGACGCCAACATAATGCTCAGATGGATCTTAAAGGTAAGCGCGTAAACATTGGTACCGCAGGTTCCGGTAAACGTGCATCTTGGGAAGTGATGGCTGAAGCTATCGGCTTCAATGATGATACACTTGCACTCGCGACAGAGTTCAAATCATCTGAGCAGTCACAAGCACTTTGAGATAACAAGATTGATGCATTCTTCTTCCTCGTTGGTCACCCATCAGGTTCAATCAAAGAAGCAACAACATCTTGCGAAGCAAACATGGTTGCGGTTAAAGGCCCTACAATCGATAAAATTGTATCTAAAAACTTATTCTACCGTCATGCAACAATTCCTGGTGGCATCTACATAGGTACTGATACAGACACACCAACTTATGGTGTTGGCGCAACGTTTGTAAGCTCAACGGAAACACCTAATGACACAGTTTATGCTGTTGTTAAGGCTGTCTTCACTAACTTGGCAGCATTCAAGAAGCTACATCCTGCATTCGCTGAATTAAAAGCGGAAGAAATGGTGACGGACGCGTTGTCTGCACCTCTGCACGGTGGCGCAGCTAAGTACTACAAAGAAGCAGGTCTCATTAAATAAGAGATTTGATGTCGGGGACGGGCATAAGCTTGTCCCCGATCCTTTTAGGTTATTAAAGATCGACTGCTGATCAACAGCAGCGTTTTATTTTTTAGGACGATTATTAATCGTCGGGGTAAGGCTTAACGCGCGTCACTATGGACTTCAAATTTACTCGGAGGCGAAGCGAGGGGAACAAAAATGAGTGAACAGGATAATGCCGGCACGAAGCCAGAAATTGATCTCGATGAACTTGTCGCATCATCAGATAAAGGTGGACGAAACCCAACAGGTGGTGTTGGTAGGCTTCTAACTGTTGTTGCGATTTGTTGGTCGCTTTATCAACTGTGGATCGCTTCTGCGCTGCCATACATGGTTGCTGATATCATCCCTATTCCAAATAACTTGCATACGCGCCCGACACATTTCAGCTTTGCTCTTTTCCTGGCATTCATGGCGTATCCTGCATTTAAATCTTCACCCAAAGACCGGGTGCCTATTTATGACTGGATCTTTGGTCTCGTTGGTGCTGCTTGTGTTGTGTACCTTGCGATCTTCTCATCACAACTTGCGGATCGCCCAGGTTTACCTGCAACGGCTGACCTGACTGTATCTGCGATTGGCCTTGTATGTCTTCTTGAGGCAACTCGCCGAGCGCTTGGGCCGCCACTGATGGTCGTCGCATTGGTTTTTGCGTCGTATATCTTCTTTGGTGAGCACGCGCCTGACATTATTGCATGGCAAGGAGCTTCCTTTAACAAAGCGATGTCGCACCTCTGGATTACTTAGGAAGGTGTCTTCGGTATCGCACTTGGTGTATCCACCAGCTTCGTGTTCCTGTTTGTGCTTTTTGGCGCAATTCTGGATAAGGCTGGCGCTGTTGAGGTTACATCTTCGGTTAACGGTCAGATCATACCACCCGTGATGGGCGCTGCGGCGTTCTTGATAGTTGAGTATGTTGGGCTTTTGTATCAAAAAGTTGTGAAACACACCTTCTTGCCTGCGGTTATTTCATATATCGCGCTGTTTTATCTCGTCGACCTTGAAGCCGCTAAAAACGGTATGAAGGGTCTGCCTAAATCAGGCATGGCGCGTAGTTTGATGCAAAAACTCAATGGCTTCCTGATCGGTATGGCAGTCACTGGCGTGCTTGCAGCAATTACCTATTTCGGTATTGGCTAGATGAAGGATGCGTTTGGCGATAATGCCGGTATCATCCTGACGGGTGTCTTGCTTGTTATCTATGTCGTTCTGATCAAGTTCGCGGCTCAGTATCCGGATCTCGAGCTTGATGATCCGAACGCCGAGGTTGTCGAACTCCCTGAAATGGGACCGACAGCCAAGACAGGCTTCCATTATTTGTTGCCGATCGTTGTTCTGGTCTGGTTCTTGATGAGTGAACGTAAATCACCAGGTCTGTCAGCCTTCTGGGCAACAGCATTGTTGATCTTCCAGGTCCTCACACAAAAGCCACTGAAGGCATACTTCCGTGGTGAAGCGAACCTCATGGGTGCGTTCAACGATGGCTTGGCTGACTTGCTTGCCGGACTTACGGATGGTGCCAAAAACATGATCGGTATTGGTGTCGCAACAGCGACGGCAGCGATGCTTGTCTTTGCTGCGGGAACCCAAAAGTACTTCTTTGCACGCTCGAAGATGTATGTGTCCGTATTGTTCATCCTGATCGCCTTCACGCTGTTCCGTCCAGGCTTCTGGCTGGATATGGTATGGGCACCTTATGATCAAAAACCTGCGGCAGAAATAACGACCATCGCGGGTCAATTGCCAGCTGGTGCTGATATTCGACTTAAGGTCTCAGGTGAAAATCTGGCAACAGGACAACTTGAAGAAAAGTTTGTGAGGTTATCTCTGGGTGATGCAAACGAAGATGGTGCCGCACGTCTTGAGATAAACGTTGGTCTGACGTTCCGTGACGAAGAGGGTAAACTCCTTATCGATACGGTTGGTTTCGATAGCCCTGCAGCGAAAGCCAAACTTGATTTTGATTGGCAGATTGTCTTGGTCGAGTTGCCAAGTGACCGTTTACCAAAAAAAATCTTCTGGCTACCTGCACTGGGTATGTTGGGGCTCATCATTGTGATGCAACGACGCAGACGGAAGTCTGGAGAAGCTGCTGCATAAGTAATAATAAGTTACTATTAAGAAACGTCGTCCTGGGTAACTTGGGCAGCGTTTTTTTGTGCGTATCCCTTCTCATTTTCAATACAGTCATCCCCGCGAACGCGGGGCCCAGCAAAATACCCTAAGTACTATGTTCCCGCGTTCGCGGGAATAACGAGAAAATAGAACAGATAAATTTCCGACACAGATGTACACGGATGAACGTAGATGGATATATAGTCTGTGTTTATCTTTGCTTAGAAGGTGGCCTGGGAATTGTGTTATGCAGCTAAGGCCTTGCCAGCTCTTCCCAAATTGACTGGCCCTTGATGAATAGCCGATAAGATTTGATCGCCTTGGAATATAGGCGATTTTCTTTTTGACGTTCTTTCGCTTCATTCAACCATGCGTCTTTGACGGCGCGTTGGATTTCTGCAGGCCATGGCTGAACATCAGCGCCGCTTGCTGTAATCTTTTTGAGTGCGTTGAACTGCAATGCCTCAGCTTCAGCGATGCTGTGAGCCACGTTGTCACCACAGACCGTCTGGAGCTGGGTTCTCTGGACTTCAGAAAGGCTCTTCCAGATCTCTTGCGACATCACCAGTGCAAATGTCGATGCAGGTTTACGCCAGGCCGGGAGATAGTATGTCGATCCGGACTTAGCTGCGCCCAAAGCAACATCGATGTGAGGAGCCGAAAGTTCAGCGCCATCGAGAAGCCCTTGCTCCATCGCAATCATTGTTTCTGCGAATGAGAACGATACAGTTTCAGCGCCGAGCTGTTGATATAACTTTGCCGTCACACCGGTTGCGCGAATACGCATGCCCTTGAAATCTTCGACGGTCTTGAGCGGTGTCTTAAACCAGCCCCCACCGGCATCCGGCACCATCCCACAAACCATGCCGTTCAGGCCGATGGATTCCAATGTATCTTGGAAGAGCACGTCGCCTCCATGTCTTAACCAACCAAGGTACGCCTGCACGGATACACCGAATGGTGGGCCAGCAAAGATCGTCAGGGCAGGCTCTGATAGCGCGAGCTTATCGATATCTGTGAAGTAAGCATCGATGGCACCGGATGTAACTGCCTCGACAGCTTCGGTTTCTGAAACCAATGTGCCTGGTGGGTGAAATTTCAGATCGAATGTGCCATCAGAGACGCGCCATAACGTTTCTTCCAGACGTTTGGCAGAGGTGCCATGGGCGGCCAAAGTTTTCGGGAATGCACTGGCCATGCGCAAGCGAAATACTTTTGGTCTCACAGGCGCTTTCTTTGCGACCACAATACCGGTCCCAGCTTCTGAAGCGGTTTCGGTTTTTGTGTTCTTTTCGACGTCAGTATCAGCAGTTTGTTGAGCCGTCAGGCCTATTTCCTGTTTCACATTCTGCGTCAATCTGGGGGCGATAACTGTTGTTCCAAGGACGATTCCGGCAACAATACCGATGATAAGGCCAATGACAGCGTTGCGCATGAGGCGTCTCCCTCAGGTTTTACCCTAGAACTTATTGAGTGGTATTTTTAAATATTGAACGCCGTTGTCTTCGGCATCTGGCAATGCGCCGGCGCGAATATTTACCTGAACAGATGGCAAAATAAGAGCCGGCATCGACAGCGTTGCATCCTTGGCTGCCCGCATTGCCGCATAGGCATCCGGCGTCGAAACTTGGATAAGGTGGATGTTCTCAGTGCTTTGCTTGGCAACGGTTGTATGGGACACAAGCTCGCGTCCGTTCGGCATATAATCGTGACACAGGAAAAGCCGCGTGTCGTCGCTGAGGCTAAGAATTCTCTGAATTGAATTGTAAAGTGTTGCCCCGTCACCCCCCGGAAAGTCGCAACGGGCAGAGCCATAATCTGGTGCGAACAAGGTATCACCAATAAAGGCGGCATCGCCGAACACATAGGTAACACAAGATGGGGTGTGGCCCGGCGTAAACATAACGTACCCGGATAGATCACCGATCTTGACCGGTTCACCGTCATCGAAAACATGATCAAAAACGGCTTCGGTGGATGCGTCGCCATTCAAGTTATAGATATCTGTAAAGGTTTTCTGGACCCCGGTTACTTTGCCGCCCGTTGTAACACGCGTACCTGTCACACCGCGGATATATGATGCCGCCGTTAAATGGTCCGCATGCACATGGGTCTCTAGAATCATGTCCAGTGAAAGATTACGCTCAGCAATGCGTGCCAGCATAACATCTGCACTTTGGGTCGAGGTGCGACCTGATTTTGAATCATAATCCAGGACAGGGTCGATAAGGACGCAGTGCTTACCGCCAGCATCAGTCAACAAATGGGTCAGGGTGTATGTGTCAGGATCGAAGAAACTTTCAACATCAGTGCTCATGAATACAAGCTCGTCCACCAGTTATGTCCGGTCCGTATACTACGCATCAAACGCAGACAGTTCCAACCCCGATACGTAGGTTCTTTATGTCACTCTTAACTTTGTTGATTAGCGTTCAAAAGTTCGGCGGAATGTAATAGGCGATTAGACAAGCTCTCCATCACCGCCAAACCAAGTTCTGCATCCTGTTTAATAAGATCAAAGAAGAGTTCGCGTGATAACCGAAGGACACTTAAATTACCTTTTGCACGTACTGTGACTGCGCGTGGTTTCTTCGAGAGTAATGCGACCTCGCCAAATAATGTGCTAGGGCCGTCGGTTTGAATAATGCGCTCATCGCCATTGTTGCCCACGATAAACGACGCATGGCCATTAATAATAATGAACACGTGTTCACCGATATCACCCTTTTTGATCAGATCTTCACCGTCCGAATAAGAGCATGGACCGGTCGGTGTCATCGATCTCTATCCCTTCAATCTGTGGCACGCGGCGTAGCAAAGATTCAAACGACGGTAAGTCTACGGGGCGAATCAAGCTAAAGCGATTTAACTTTTCATCCTCAGAAGGGAGCCCTCGGAATAATTTAACGATATTCGATGTTGCGATATGGCCGATCTCAATCAGTGGTTTCAAAAGATTGTTATTTTCAAGAATTTGTCGAATGTCAGGGTCCTTTGCGAGGACAATGTGGTCGATAGATTTGTCGCAGAGTTCGCAGAACAAGAGGTTTTCAATAACGGTCGCATTCGTGTTGAAGCTTTCGATGTCGAAAAATTCAACGGCATCGAAGCAACTTTCCTGAGACACGGCATTGCGGAATTTGTTGCGCGCTTTAACCAGCTTTTCTGCGACGTGCTTTGGTGTTCCTGTTTCGAGTATATTACGCATGCCGGCTTCAAAAACAGTCTCAGTTAACCCAACCATGTTAAATTTGAAGTGGCCCGGCAAATTCGGACAGTATGCTAAGATGTATCCAAGAGGAATGAATGGATACGAGAATGACGAAGCGACGTAATTTTTCAGACAATTTAAGGCTTCTGTGGCGCTTGAGGCGCTGCGCGGTGACAAGACCGTCCAGGAGATCGCAGCCAAGCGCCAACTTCACCCGACGCAGGTGAGTACGTGGAAGTGTCAGACGATTGAAGGCATGGCTGGGATGTTTTCGGACAAGGTCAAGAAGGCTGAGAACAAGGAAGGTGAGATCAAAGATCTGCACGCCAAGATTGGTCAGTTAGCGGTGGAAAACGATTTTTTGTCACAAGGGCTAAAGCGATGAGCCCGTCAGAACGCCGTAAGATGGTCCGCAAGGACAAC
>CAWUWH010000161.1:0-24963 GCA_963926035.1 uncultured Rhodospirillales bacterium | reverse complement strand
CCAAGTCTGGATATTCCGATCATTCGTGATGCTGATCCGCGCCGTCGCTATGCCCGTGCATGTGCTAATTTTTATGGTGCGCAACCCTCCAATATCGGTGCGGTCACAGGTACCAATGGCAAGACGTCTGTCGCGTGGTTTTCCCGCCAATTGATTAATGCAGCGGGATTTCCGGCCGCGAGCGCAGGGACACTTGGTGTTCTTGGGACGTCTGCGGCAGGCGAAACAATGGTTGAAAACCCGGGCGCATTAACGACACCTGATCCCAGCGATCTGCATCATGATCTCAAGGCATTAGACGATGCACATGTTGACCATCTGGTGCTTGAGGCATCGAGCCACGGTATTGATCAGCGACGCCTGGATGGCGTGCGTGTGCGGGCATGTGCGTTTACCAATTTCTCTCGTGACCATCTGGACTACCATCTTACCGAAGAGGCATATCTGGGGGCTAAGTTACGGTTGTTTGATATGCTCACAATCGATGGTGGCCATGCGGTCATCAACACTGATGCGCATTATGCCGAAGCGTTTATGAGTGCGGCGCAACGACGCGGTTTCAAAATTATTCGCGTGGGGTCTGAAGTGGATTGTGACTTCCGTCTGGTCTCAGCTATGCCGGAAACGGGTGGCCTTGATATCGCTGTGTGTATTGATGGGCAAAAGCAGCATATCGCATTGCCACTGGTCGGAAGTTTTCAAGCATCGAACGCTCTGGTCGCGTTGGCCCTCGTGTCGGCATTGGGTGTTGATACATCTGTAGCGATTGCGGGGATGACGACCCTTCAGCCAGCACCCGGTCGGATGCAGTTGTGTGGCAAGCATGCTTCAGGTGCAGCGGTTTATGTTGATTACGCGCACACGCCTGACGCCCTTGAAACAGTTTTGAAATCACTCCGTCCGCATACGAGTGGTAAATTACATGTTGTCTTTGGATGCGGCGGCGACCGTGACTCTGGCAAGCGTGTCTTGATGGGCAAAGCAGCCGCTGATTTTGCGGACAATGTCATTCTTACGGACGATAACCCGCGCACCGAAGATGCAGTGCTGATCAGAAAAGCCGTACTTGAAGGCGTACCGAACGCGGAAGAAATTGGTGATCGCCGTGTTGCTATTCAGGTTGCCGTCAAAGGGCTTCGAACTGGAGACATTCTGGTTATCGCTGGTAAAGGCCACGAACAGGATCAGACTATTGGTGACACGGTACATCCTTTTAATGACGCCGATGAAGTTCAAGCAGCACTTGCTGGAGGTGACGCATGAGCAATAGCGGCACATCGACAGGTCTCTGGACTGCAAAAGATGCTGAATGCGCAACCAGCGGTGCGGCTGAAGGCGATTGGATTGCCAGCGGCGTATCGATTGATACGCGGGCTATCGTGCCTGGTGATTTATTCACGGCTATTCGCGGACCCAATCATGATGGTCATGATCATGTCGCTGACGCATTGGCAAAAGGTGCCGCTGCAGCAATGGTTGAGCGCCAATTTAAGGGTGTGGCTTCAAGTGGTAGCTTGCTCAAAGTCGCCGATACTGAACAAGGCTTGCGTGACTTAGCTGCTGTGGCACGTGCACGCAGTCATGCTAAAATTTGTGCTGTCACCGGAAGTGTTGGGAAAACCGGCACCAAGGAACTATTGAGCGCCGCACTTGGCGCACATGGAAAAGTGACAGCCACCGAAGGTAATCTGAATAATCACTATGGCCTGCCGCTCAGCTTGGCGCGGATGCCGGCTGACAGCGATTTTGGCGTCTTTGAGATGGGCATGAACCATGCGGGTGAAATTTCCCCGCTTTCAAAATTGGCGAAACCCCATGTTGCGATTATCACGACGATTGCACCGGTGCATATTGAATACTTCGATAGCCTTGAGGGTATTGCTGATGCCAAGGCAGAGATTTTCGAAGGCCTCGAGCCGGGCGGGACCGTTATCTTAAATAGGGACACGCCTTACTTTGAACGCTTGGTTGAAAAGGCCAAGGCTGCTGGTGCTGGGGTGGTCTGGGGATTTGGTGTCCATTCATTTGCGAACGCACGATTGCTGGCCTACGAGCCTGATATTGATGGCGCGCATGTCGAAGCCTCGATTGGCTCGCATCATATTAAATATCGCTTGGGGATGTGCGGTAAGCATTGGGCATTAAATTCGCTCGCAGTGTTGATCGCGGCGCAGGCCATGGGTGTTGATCTGGACGTCGCAGCGGCTGCACTCAAAAGCGTCATGCCGCCTAAAGGTCGCGGACTTGTTATCCCGGTCCAGGTTGAAGACGGAAAATTCGACATTATCGATGATACATATAACGCCAGTCCAATTGCTGTACGTGCAGCTTTTGATGTACTTGGCGGCACGAAACCAGGACGTGGCGGCAGGCGCATTGTTGTGCTTGGCGACATGCTCGAGCTTGGTGACAAAACTGAGAACGCGCACATGTCATTAGTGGATGATATTATTACTCACGATTTTGATCTCGCATTCGTGTGTGGTCAGTACATGGCTAATGTTCATGACGCCCTCCCTGAGGATATGCAGGGTGCCCGCGCATGCACATCATCCAAACTCATTGAAAAACTTACACCGCATATACGTGCTGGTGATCTTGTGCTCGTCAAAGGATCTGCGGGCAGTCACATGGGTATTGTCGTCGATGCATTGCGTGCACTCGGTGCGATACCTTCTGTTGAATGGGACGCGTAGGCATGCTTTTTCATATTCTTTTTCCACTCGCTGAACAGTTCAGTGCTTTAAACGTCTTTCGCTACATCACGTTCCGCACTGGCGGCGCGATGATGACGGCATTGATTGTGAGCTTTCTATTCGGGCCGGTCATGATCGAAATCCTCCGCGCACGACAAGGGCAGGGGCAACCGATCCGAGACGATGGCCCTGAAAGTCATTTGCTGACCAAGAAGGGCACACCCACGATGGGTGGGGTTTTGATCCTTCTAGCGGTGTGCTCTGCGACATTATTATGGGCTGATCTGACCAACCCGTATATCTGGGCTGTCCTCGGTGTGACGGTTGGGTTTGGCATTATTGGTTTTATTGATGACTTCCTTAAAGTCTCCAAGCACAACACCAAAGGCTTGTCTGGCAAACTGAAGCTCGCGGGGCAGGTCTCAATCTCTGCCGTGGCGACGTTCTGGATTTTAAGCCACTTACCGGGTGGCCTGCAGACAACGTTGGCAGTGCCATTCTTCAAGGACTTGCTGGTGAATTTAGGCTGGATGTTCGTCGTATTTGCCGTGTTGGTTATGGTCGGCTCATCGAATGCAGTGAATTTGACGGATGGTCTTGATGGCTTGGCGATTGTTCCTGTGATGATTGCGGCGGGTGTGTTTGGCTTTATTGCGTATTTGGCTGGAAACACAATTTTCTCAGGTTATCTGCAACTCCACTATGTGCCGGGTGCCGGTGAACTTGCCGTTTTCTGCGGCAGTTTGGTCGGTGGCGGATTGGGCTTTTTATGGTTCAACGCACCGCCGGCAAAAGTCTTTATGGGTGATACCGGATCACTCGCGCTGGGCGGCGCGCTTGGCGCGGTCAGTGTTGTGACCAAACATGAATTGGTGTTGGCCATCGTCGGTGGGCTTTTTGTTTTAGAAACCGTGTCTGTGATTGTTCAGGTGGTGTCTTTCAAATTGACGGGCAAGCGCGTTTTCGCGATGGCGCCGCTGCATCATCATTTTGAGAAAAAAGGTTGGGCAGAATCAACCATCGTTATTCGGTTCTGGATTATTGCATCCATTCTGGCGCTCGCCGGGCTGGCAACGTTGAAGTTGAGGTAAGCGTGAATGATTGAAGTCTACCCATTTATTGGTCTACCAACTCCAGTTTTAGGATTGGGCCTCAGCGGCATTGCTGCTGCACGCGCCTTGCACCACGGCGGTGCCGAGGTGTGGGCATGGGATGACAATGAAGATGCTCGTAAACGTGCGGGAGAATACGAAGGGATCAATATTGTTGATCTCAGAACCATTGATTGGTCTGAAGCGACATCATTAATCCTAAGTCCAGGCATCCCGCATACGTTCCCAGAACCACATCCTATTGTGAAGATGGCGCGCGACGCGGGCTGTGAGATTATCTGTGATGTTGAACTGCTGGCGCGGACACAACGCGATGCGGCCTTTGTTGGCATTACGGGCACCAATGGTAAGTCCACCACGACGGCATTAATTGGACATATCTTTCAGGTTTCAGGACGTGAGGCTGAAATTGGCGGTAATCTCGGTATGCCTTCATGTGCACTTGAGCCCTTAGGCCCAGATGGCACTTATATACTTGAGATGTCTTCCTATCAGTTGGAGCTGACGTTCTCGATCACATTTGATGTCGCTGTGTTGTTGAACTTAAGTGCTGATCATCTTGAGCGCCATGGCGGCATGGATGGATACATTGCAGCCAAGCGCCAGGTTTTTAATCGTCAGACCAAGCCACGAACAGCTGTAATTGGGACCGACGATTCTCTATGCCGTGCGATTTACGACGAGCTTTACGCTGTGGATGACCAGTTTGTCATTGGTGTCTCAACTAAAGAGCGTGTGCATGGTGGCGTCTATGTCATCGATGGCAAAATGTTCGATGATACCGAAGGTAAAGAAACATTTGTGATGGACTTGCGCGATGTCGCAAGTCTGCAAGGTACACACAATTGGCAGAATGCGGCTGCAGCTTATGCCACATGTAAGATGACTGGCATTCAGCCGCACGCTGTCATGGCTTGTATCAATAGCTATCCAGGTCTCGTGCACCGCCAAGAAGCCGTTGTGATTGTTGATGGCGTCGGCTTTGTGAACGATTCAAAAGCAACCAATGGTGAAGCTGCCGCACGTGCACTGGCATGTTTTGATGATGTCTACTGGATATGTGGCGGACGTCCTAAAGCCACAGGGCTTAAAGCGTGTGAACCTCATTTTGGCCGTGTCAGAAAGGCCTATCTAGTTGGCGAGGGTGCACTTACGTTCTCACAGGAATTGGATGGGAAAGTACCGTTCGAAATTTCAGGCGATGTTGAGACTGCGACGAAACAAGCATTTGCAGACGCAAAGGCAGCAGGTCTTCCAGGTGCCGTTGTTTTGTTGTCACCAGCTGCGGCGTCCTTTGATCAATTCCCAAATTTTGAAGCGCGTGGTGATCTCTTTAAAGATGTTGCCAAGAATTTCCCAGGCGATCATCTCGATCCATTTGAAGAGCCGGGTGTGTTCCCTGGCGCAAGCCTATCTGGGGGCAATGTATGAGCGCGATTCAACGCACAGATACAAGCTTATTTGGACGATGGTGGTGGACAGTGGATCGCTGGACACTGGCCGCGATTGCGATTTTGTTGGCATGCGGTGGTGTTATGACCTTGGCGGCGTCACCAGCTGTGGCAGAACGCATTGATGTGGGATCATTTCATTTTGTAAAACGCCAGGTGGTTTTTTTAAGCCTTGCCGCGTTAACTATAATTGGCGTGTCTTTGATGTCACCAAAAGGCATCCGCAGGCTTGCGATTTTGACCACTTTAGGTGCTTTAGCTTTGATGCTCATGACCCTGGTTTTTGGGGCAGAGATCAAGGGTGCAAGCCGTTGGTTATCAATTGGCGGGCTATCCCTTCAGCCATCTGAGTTCGTAAAACCTGGCATCGCAGTTGTAGCTGCATGGTTGTTTGCCCGTCAACGCATGGATGATCGGTTCCCAGGTATTCAGATGTCGATTGCCGTTTATCTCGTCACCGTGGCGATCTTGTTGATGCAGCCGGATGTTGGCATGATGATTGTTGTCTCGGTTGTTTGGGGAACACAATTCTTCGTTGCTGGCTTGCCGTTGGTTTTTGTCGCCCTGATCGCACTCACATTTATGGGTGCAGGTGTGGGCGCGTACTTTACCTTTGATCACGTGCAGCTTCGTGTTGATCGGTTCTTTGGACCTGATTCAGAAATCGGCTATCAAGCGGCCCGCGCGATTGAGGCATTCCAGCATGGCGGTATTCTTGGGCGCGGACCGGGCGAAGGCCGGGTCAAGGAAGTGCTACCAGACGCGCATGCAGATTTTATCTTTGCGGTGACGGGTGAAGAGTTCGGCCTTTTGGCGTGTCTCGTCATTGTTGGTTTGTTTGCCTTCGTCGTGTTGCGTGGGTTTGCTCGCGTGATGAAACTTGACGACCTATTTGTTTTATTGGCTGTAGCCGGTTTGTTGTCTCAGTTTGCCGTGCAAGCACTGATCAATATGGCGTCGAGTGTCAGTCTGATCCCACCTAAAGGAATGACGTTGCCGTTTATCTCATACGGTGGATCATCAACGCTGGCTCTTGCCATTGGTATGGGCATGGTATTGGCGTTAACGCGCGAGCGACCGGAAACGGGGGGTGCACGTTATGAGCACTAACCGTCTGATTGTTTTGGCAGCTGGTGGCACAGGCGGGCATGTCTTCCCTGCAGAAGCACTGGCGCGTGAGTTAAGTGGACGCGGCTACAAGTTAACGTTGATCACGGATCAACGTGGTGGCGCTTATGGTGGCGCACTTGGTGAAATTGAAACGCTCCACGTTCGTGCAGGCGGCATCGCGGGCAAAGGGCCTTTGGCGAAAGTTCGTAGTGTTGTCGAGCTGGGGGTGGGTACATATCAAGCGCGCAATCTTCTAAAAAATATGCAGCCCTGCGCTGTTGTTGGCTTTGGTGGGTATGCGTCAATTCCAACCATGATGGCAGCGGGTATACTTAATATCCCGACAATCTTACACGAACAGAATGCGGTGCTGGGTCGGGCAAATCGATTGCTTGCAAAATGGGCAGCTGCGATTGCAGTTTCATTCCCTGAAAGCCGTCGCATTCCTGCAAGTGATATTGCAAAGATTACGCATACGGGCATGCCTGTGCGCAGCAACGTGCTCGATGAGCGCGATGTCCCTTATCCATCATTCACAGACAATAAGCCGTTTAACATTCTTGTCCTTGGTGGATCGCAGGGGGCGCGTGTCCTGAGTGAAGTCATTCCTGCAGCCATAGGAATGCTCTCCCCAGGTTTGCAAACGCGCATCAAAATTACGCAGCAATGTCGTCCTGAAGATTTGGACAACGTGCGCGAACAATATCGTGCCTTAAGGATCGATGCTGAACTTGAGAGCTTTTTTGATGATGTACCAACACGATTAGCGGATGCGCATCTGATTATTTCTCGGTCTGGCGCATCAACAGTCGCTGAAATTCTGGCAGTGGGCCGTCCGGCACTTTTGATCCCATACCGATATGCGACCGATGATCATCAGTCATTAAATGCGCACGCTGTCGATGAAGCCAGCGCAGGCTGGTTAATACCGGAAACTGACTTTACGGCTGATAGTTTGGCGGCACGACTGGAGTCTATGTTTGGCATGAAGACGGTTCTAGAAAAAGCTGCGAAAGCTGCCCGCAAAGCAAGTCGCCCAGATGCGACAGAGCGATTAGCAACACTTGTTGAAGAAACTTTGGCCGGTGTGAACGGCGATAACGAGAGGAAAGCTGCATGAGATCAATCCCTCTCAATATAGGAAACCTTCATTTCGTCGGTATAGGTGGCATCGGGATGAGCGGTATCGCTGAAATCCTGCATAACTTGGGGTATAGCGTTCAAGGTTCAGACATTGCTGATAGTGCGAACGTCAAACGCTTGCGCGATCTTGGCATCAGGGTCTCGATTGGTCATGCCGCAGAGAATGTTGCTGATGCATCAGTCGTGGTGATTTCGTCCGCTGTTAAAGGCGACAACCCCGAAGTCATAGCAGCACGAGAGAAACTGCTTCCAGTCGTGCGGCGTGCCGAGATGCTTGGCGAGCTGATGCGTCTTAAATGGTCGATTGCCGTTGGCGGCACGCATGGAAAGACAACAACGACCTCGCTGATTGCAGCCGTCCTCGAAGCAGCCGCGCTTGATCCAACAGTCATCAATGGCGGCATCATCAATGCCTGGGGAACCAATGCCCGGTTAGGTGATGGCGAGTGGATGGTTTGTGAAGCGGACGAGTCAGATGGCACGTTCCTGAAACTTCCTATGGCGATTGCAGTCGTTACCAATATCGACCCTGAGCATCTGGATCATTACGGGACGTTCGATGAACTCCGAAAGGCGTTCGTGAACTTTGTAGAGAATATACCGTTCTATGGATTTGCTGCACTGTGTATTGATCATGCTGAAGTACAAGCGATGATCGCGCGTGTTTCGGACCGATGCATCATTACTTACGGATTTAGTCCTCAAGCCGATGTGCGTGCTGAGAACATGACGACAGGTGCGAATGGCACAAGTTTCGACGTTGTCATCTCGGACCGTAAAACAGATGAGAGCCGGACAATTTCTGGCATCACGCTGGCGATGTATGGCGTGCACAATGTTCAAAACGCGTTGGCAGCAGTGGCGATTGCGACAGAGATGGGTCTGGATGATGATGTCCTCAACCGCGCCCTTTCAACGTTCGAAGGGGTCAAGCGTCGGTTCACCCAAACCGGCGTCGTGGACGATATTACGATCATTGATGATTACGGGCATCACCCGGTTGAGATTACCGCTGTCCTGAAAGCTGCACGTGAAGTTGCAAAAGAACGTGTGATCGCCGTGATGCAACCGCATCGCTTTACGCGGCTGCGTGATTTATTCGAAGACTTCTGTACCTGCTTTAACGATGCTGATGCGGTGATTATTGCTGACGTTTATGAGGCGGGTGAAGAGCCTATTGAAGGCATTAGCAAAGACACGCTGGTCGAAGGCCTTCGTGAACGCGGGCATAGAACCGTGGTTGCGCTTGAGAACCCTGAAACTCTGGCGACGGTCATTGACCAGACGGCCATGCCCGGTGATTACGTTGTCTGTTTAGGTGCTGGCAGTATTTCAACTTGGGCCAATGCATTGCCTGATCAGCTTCGTGTAATTCGTGGACACACGCGGGAGGCTGCGAATGATGGCGGCTGAGCACGTGACTGAACATCTGATCAATCGTTTGCCAACAGTGCGAGGGCGTCTTCGCGCTGATGAGCCTATGGCCCGGTATACGTGGTTCCGTGTTGGTGGTCCGGCTGAAGTGTTGTTCGAGCCGGCTGATATCGAAGACCTACAATCCTTTCTAAAGGCCCGCCCATCTGATGTTCCGATCTCAGTCATTGGTGGCACGTCTAATATTCTAATCAGAGATGGCGGTATTCCCGGTATCACGATCCGACTGGGCAAGGCCTTTGCGCAGATCGATATTCAAAATGAACAGGTTCGTGTTGGTGCCGCAGCGGCTGATGTCAATATTGCCAGGCGTGTAGCTGAAGCAGGCGTGGCTGGTCTCGAGTTCCTGGTCGGTATTCCAGGGACGATTGGCGGCGCACTGCGGATGAACGCGGGTGCTTATGGAACCGAAATAAAAGACGTATTTCAATCAACGGATGCGATCACTGAAGATGGTGAGTGTGTTCAGCTGGGCATAACCGAAATGGGCTTTGGTTATCGGCGCTGTACGGTGCCTTCGTCATATATATTCATTGCTGCGACGCTGCAGGGCACATCAGGGGATGTCTCTGCAATTCAAGCCCGCATGAAAGACATTCAGGAAAGCCGTGAAACCACACAGCCGGTTCGTGAACGCACGGGTGGATCAACCTTTGCCAATCCAGAGGGTCATTCCGCATGGGCTTTGGTTGACGCCGCAGGGTGCCGGGGCCTGAAGATCGGTGGGGCCATGGTCTCAGAAGCACACACAAACTTCCTTATTAATGCGGGCGATGCGACGGCGTTGGATATTGAAATGCTGGGCGAGGACATCCGACGCCGGGTCAAAGAAGATTTAGGTATCGAATTGCATTGGGAAATTCGCAGGCTCGGTGTGCCAAACGAAACTGTATTACGCGAGGTGACAACATGACGCGCCATGTAGCTGTATTGATGGGCGGATGGTCAGCCGAACGCGAAGTATCGCTGGCAAGCGGTGTCGCATGTGTCCAAGCACTTAAAGAAGCCGGGTTCGACGTCACACCGATTGATGTTCAGCGGGATATGGGGGCGTTGATAACACGCCTCTATCCGAAACCGGACGTCGTCTTTAATGCGTTACATGGTCGGTATGGAGAAGATGGGTGCGTGCAGGGCCTACTTAACATTCTGAATATTCCGTACTCGCATTCTGGTTTGATGGCGTCAGCCATGGCCATGGATAAGCCAACGGCGAAACGATTGTTCGAAGAAGTCGGCATACCTGTGGCCAATCATATTGTCACCAGCGAAGAAGAAATTCGTAAAGGCGATCCTATGCCGAGACCTTATGTGATCAAGCCTTGCAATGAAGGGTCTAGTGTTGGCGTTCACATCGTACGCGCGGGCGATAACGCGATGAATTTCGATGGTACGGGCTGGCCACATGGTGAGCGCGTGATGGTCGAAGAGTTCATCGAAGGCCGCGAATTTACCGTCGCTGTTATGGGTGACCGGGCTTTAACCGTCACAGATATCACAACGGAACGAAATTTTTACGATTATGACGCAAAATACGTAGATGGAGGTTCGGCGCATACGTTGCCAGCCGAAATTGATAAGGAAATTTTTGATGCCTGTATGGATTACGCATTGAGAGCACATCAGACATTAGGCTGTCGTGGCATGACTCGTACCGACTTTAGGTATGACGGCGAACGCTTGGTGGCTCTTGAACTCAATACGCAACCTGGCATGACAGCGACATCGCTGGGGCCGGAACAGGCTGAGTATGTGGGAATTTCATTCCCTGAATTGGTGACATGGATGGTCGATAACGCGGAGTGCGATCCATGATGTTTGCACGCAAGAAAAAACAGAAGTCACAAGGTGTTGCACCGCGACCGCGCGTGCGCCCGATGTGGCGTCGTGCCTGGGTGGCGCCTCTTGTTGCTGGTGTTGTTATGGGCTCCCTCGCGGGTGGTAGCTGGTGGGCTTATAGTTCTGGCAACGCGGCGAAAGGTATTGAAAAAGTACGCTGGTCGGCGATTTCTGCAACCGCAACCATGGGATTTCGTGTTAATGAAGTCATGGTGAGTGGTCGCCAACAGACTGAGCGTGAAATTCTTGTAAAGGCGCTCAACGTTGCACGCGGTGCACCAATTCTGGCTTTTGATATTGCTGATGCAAAACGACGCGTCGAAGCTTTGCCTTGGGTCCGCGCATCTACAATTGAGCGCATGCTGCCGGATACAATTCTGATATCCATCGTAGAACGTGAGCCATTGGCGTTGTGGCAACTCGATAGTAAGTTGCATCTGATCGACGCTGAAGGCGAAGTCATCCTCAATGATGGGTTGGAAAACTATTCAGACCTTTTAATAGTTGTCGGCAATGGTGCAGAGATTGAAGCGTCGGCTTTGATCGCTTTAATCGGAACCGAACCAGCGCTGATGCAACAAGTCAAAGCGGCGACATGGATTGGCGGTCGACGCTGGAATGTTCATCTCAAGGGTGACATCGTTGTTCGCTTGCCGGAAGATGACGCGCAAAGCGCTTGGACCCGGCTTGCCGAGTATCACAAAAATCATCGCGTATTGGATAAGAACGTCACCGTTCTTGATCTCCGCATTCCAGATCGATTGATCGTTAAGACGGGGCCAAAAGGCTCGGGGCAAGAAACATGAAGCGAAACTCTTCAAGCGCAAAACCACGTTCGGGCTTTGTTGCCGCACTGGATATAGGCACAACAAAGATTTGTTGTTTGATTGCCAAACCGAGTGTTGAACGTGGACCTTATATAGCCAGTGGACCTCAAGTATTTGGAATTGGCACACATCAAACTCAAGGCCTTCGGAATGGTGCCATTATTGACATGGACGCTGCTGAGCATGCCATTCGTGCCGCTGTTGAGCGCGCTGAACTTATGGCGGGTGATAATATTGAACGGGTCGTCGTCAACGTATCCGCCGGCAAACCGAAATCTAAGCTGGTCGCCTGTGATGTATCGATAGGCGGTCACGGGATCACCGAATACGACATCCACCGCTTGATGGACCCGAGTTCACTGCAAGTTGGCATGGCTGAAGACCGAGAGATTATTCACAAGATCCCTGTTGGCTTTACTGTCGATGGAAACCGTGGCGTTCGTGATCCAATCGGCATGTTTGGCGAAACGTTGGGTGTGAACGTACATACTGTGACGGCCGCAATTGCGCCGCTCAGAAATTTACGTGCTGTTGTTGAGCGTTGCCATCTTCATGTGGATTCCATGGTCGTGTCGCCATATGCATCGGCGCTATCGTGCCTGGTTGAAGATGAAAAGAAAATGGGCGCTGCATGTATCGATATCGGCGGTGGGACAACGGGTATTGCGTTGTTCTTTGATGGCGAATTGGTACACACCGAAATTATCCCGGTTGGCGGCAATCATATTACCAACGATATCGCGCGGGGTCTCTCAACACCATTTGGCCATGCCGAGCGTATGAAGAATTTATATGGCACGTGTCTCGCTTCAGCCTCTGATGATGGCGAAGTTATTCAAGTACCACTTGTTGGTGAAGACGATGAAACTGGCACGGTGCAGGTTCCTCGTTCTATGTTGGTTGGTATTATCCGCCCCCGTGCTGAAGAGATATTGGATTTGATCCAAGAGCGCCTTGAAAAGGCAGGCTTCTCGCAGCTTGCTGGGCGCGTCGTTTTGACTGGCGGTACATCGCAACTCACAGGTTTGGGCGAGATGGCGTCACAGGCATTTTCACATCATGTCCGTATGGCGAGCCCGCGTCCCGTAGAGGGATTGGCCGAGGCCGTCGCAGGTCCCGCATTTTCTGCAGTGTCAGGTTTGCTGCAATACGCTGTCTCAGAGGCCGAAGAGCCCTTGGAGTCGGTCATCAATATGGCACAGCCGCCGAATGGCTGGTTGGGTCGCATTGGCCATTGGTTAAGGGAAAATTTTTAATTGAGCATTATAAGTGAAGTAAAGATCCGTCTCTGCTTATACACGCAGGGCAAAGAAGTTATCTGGTCAAAGCAACTTTAGAGCAACGAGGTCTAAAATGAGTATTAATATTAGCGTTCCGGGGGGCGATGAAAACCCAGACTTGAAGCCACGGATTACCGTCCTTGGTGTCGGTGGTGCCGGTGGCAATGCCGTCAACAATATGATTGCAAAAGAACTGCAAGGCGTTGATTTCGTCGTCGCAAACACAGACGCGCAAGCGCTTGTTCGGGCAAAGACAGATCGCCGCGTTCAGTTAGGTGCTGAAGTTACCGAAGGGCTGGGTGCAGGTTCGCGCCCTGATGTTGGTCGCATCGCTGCCGAGGAAAGCCTGGATAAAGTTATGAGCGAGCTTGAAGGCGCGCACATGGTCTTTATTGCAGCAGGCATGGGTGGCGGTACTGGTACCGGTGCTGCACCAGCGATTGCAAAAGCAGCGAAGGAACGCGGTGTTCTTACCGTTGCCGTCGTCACCAAGCCTTTTCAGTTTGAGGGTTCGCACCGTATGCGTATCGCCGAGGCAGGTATCCAGGATCTGGAAAACTTTGTCGATACACTGATTATTATTCCAAACCAAAACCTGTTCCGGATTGCCAATGAGAACACAACGTTTGCTGACGCTTTCGCGATGGCTGACGAAGTTCTTTATTCTGGTGTTCGAGGTGTCACAGATTTGATGACCATGCCAGGCCTGATCAACCTTGACTTTGCGGATATTCGCTCGGTTATGGGTGAGATGGGTAAAGCCATGATGGGCACCGGTGAAGCAAACGGTGAACGCCGTGCGATGGAAGCTGCTGAAGCGGCGATCAACAATCCGTTGTTGGACGACTCGTCGATGCAAGGTGCGAAGGGTGTTCTGATCAACATCACAGGCGGTATGGACATCACATTGTTTGAAGTCGATGAAGCTGCGAACCGCATTCGCGACGAAGTCGATAGTGATGCACATATCATCATCGGTTCTGCCTTCGATAAGGAACTTGATGGTTTGATGCGTGTATCTGTAGTTGCAACCGGCATTGATGCGGCTGCCGCTGAACAGCCTCGTCCGCAGGTTCTAACGGTTAGCGAAACACCAGCAGTTCGCCAAATTCGTCCAGAGGCACCAAAAGCGCCAGCTGCCGAAGAAGCACCGTTACGCCGAGTGCCTGCTGCACAGTCAGCTGCGCCTACTGATGAAAAACCTACCGCTGCTGCTATGGCTGATGCGCCAAAAGCAGAGACTACTGAGACAGGCACCGATAGCAAAGAAGTCGCCGATGTTAAGTCAGCGTTTTCTATTCAGGACACACCGCGTCCTGCTGCTGCGGCTGAACAGCCTCAGGCGCCTAAGGCTGAAGAGAAAGCCGAAGAGCCTGTTGCTGCGACGCCAAATATAGGTGCGACGGATGCGTTTATTCCAAAGCCTGCGGCTGGGACAGAAGATGCCTCAAAAGCGATCACAGAAAACAGTGACCCAATGGCGGAAGCTGCTTTGATTAACGGTGGCAAAGAGCCTGAAGAGCGTAAGGCAAAGGCAAAGACAAAGTCGAGCTTGTTTGAATTGGTAACCGGCACTGGTAAAGCGGCCATTGATCGCGTCACCGGTAATCAGCGTGTTGATGTCGTTGCTGCACCGACGGTTGATCGGGGCGAACCAAAAGCTGAACGTACAATCATGCCCAGTGGTGGTGGTCGTGCGGCTATTGGCCAAGCTGCGTCACAACTCGCACCACAACCTACATTGGGTGGACTTGAGCCGGAAGATCGTAATCAGGAAGTTCAGGATGATGAAGATGATCTCCTGGACATTCCGGCGTTTCTCCGCCGCCAAGCGAATTAATCTCGTTCGCTAAAGATTGCTTGACCAGCGAAGGGGTGTCCATTGGGCACCCCTTTTGGTTTGCGGGTATCTGTATAAGCCGCGTTAACTATTTCAAAAAACTTGTAAGTAATTGATATGAAATCGAAAAATCGTAACATTTGGAAACAAATGTTTATTTGAGTGGCTGAGGGGCAATTGCTATAAAAATATCCAACAAGTGCGTACATTTTGTAACGCATGTTTAGAGGAACACTATATATGTTTGACCAAGCCGACAACGCGGGAAAGACAGAAGATCTTTCAAACGAAGCTGTTGTCTACCAGCGTACTTTAAAGTCGCCGATCACATGTGTAGGGGTTGGCCTCCACTCCGGTAATGAAATCACAATGGTACTGAACCCTGCACCAGCAAATAGCGGTGTAGTGTTTGTTCGTACGGATGCATCAGTCGATCCTGCTATTATCCCAGCGCGTTGGGATAAAGTTGTTGATACGCGCCTTTGCTCGGTTCTTGGTAATGAAGATGGTGTTACGGTTGGAACTGTTGAACATGTTATGGCTGCCCTCGCAGGGTGTGGTGTTGATAACGTTCAGATCACTATTGATGGTGGCGAAGTGCCAATTATGGATGGCAGTTCTGAGCCGTTTGTGGCGCTGATCGAAAGCTCAGGTGTCGTTAATCAAAATGAACCACGCCGGGTTATTCGTATACTCAAGCGAATCGAAGTTGGATATGGCGCTGGTCATGTTGCAATTTCACCTGCGGACACGCAGATCATTGATTTCGAAATCGATTTTAATAGCAACGTCGTTAAGCATCAGGAAATGAGCCTTAAGGTTGTTAATGGCGCGTTTCGTAAAGAATTATGCAAGGCGCGCACATTTGGCTTCTTGCATGAAGTCGAAGCCCTTTGGGAAGCTGGTCTTGCCAAGGGCGGATCAATGGATAACGCCATTGTTGTCAGCCATGACGGTGTCATGAACGAAGATGGTCTGCGGTTTGATGACGAATTTGTGCGTCATAAAGCGCTGGACGCGATTGGTGACCTTTATCTTGCTGGTGCGACGATCATTGGCCGCTTTGAGGGTGTTTGCTCAGGCCACGCTGCGAACAACAAATTACTGCACGCTTTATTTGCCGATGATGATGCCTGGGAATGGGATGTTCTTCGCGGTGATGCGGTGAGCACAGCCGTTGACGGTGGTATCTATGCCGAGCAGACTGCTGTCGCAGAATAATAGTTCAAAGCCGCTGCTTCGCAGGTTTTCTTCTTCCAGATAATTTTTATATTATGTCATGAGCGCTCTTGCGGATTTGCCGCTTAAACGTGGTATACTTATACATATGTTAAACCAGCACTTATTGATGGCATAAGACAGGTACATTCTGGAAATGACGAGAATTTCGAGATCACTTCGGCTAGCGGCAACCAGCCTGATTATGGGTGTGGTGCTCAGTGCGTGTACCGTCAATGAGGAACCAGAGTACGTCGAACGTCCTGTTTCAAGCATCTATAACGAAGCAATGGATCTGCTCCAGAACACGCAGTACCGCGATGCGGCACAGCAATTTGACGAAGTTGAACGCCAGCATCCTTATTCCGTCTGGGCCACTAAAGCCCAATTAATGGCGGCGTATTCTTATTATCAAAGCAATAGGTATGATGATGCGATCATTGCGCTTGATCGCTTTACCCAATTACACCCGGCCAACCGTGATGTGGTTTATGCTTATTATCTAAAGGCATTATCCTATTACGAACAGATATCTGATGTTGCGCGTGATCAAAAGATGACAGACTTGGCCCTTCAGGTATTAAACGAGGTCGTTAAACGGTTCCCTGCCTCTGAATTTGCGCGAGATGCCAAGGTTAAGATTGATCTGACATATGACCATCTCGCGGGTAAGGAAATGGAGATCGGGCGCTACTATCTGGACCAAAAGTATTACCCCGCAGCTATTAACCGCTTTCGGACGGTTGTTGAGAAGTTCTATACCACAACGCACGTACCTGAGGCATTGCACCGCCTGACCGAAGCATACCTTGCTCTTGGTATCCAAACTGAAGCCCGTAAAACGGCATCAGTGCTTGGGCATAACTTTCCAAATAGTGAATGGTACTCTGATTCGTTTTATCTCTTTGAAGGCAAGCCTGTCGAAGTAGAGGGCGAAGAGCCTTGGTATAAAGTCTGGTGACCCTGCTCGGTCTTAATGCGCCGGAAGTGACACTGACATGTTGACCCGGCTATCCATCCGCAACGTTGTTTTAATCGACAAACTTGATCTTGATTTCTCATCCGGTCTTGCTGTGCTTACTGGCGAGACGGGTGCTGGAAAATCAATCTTATTAGACTCGCTTGGTCTTGCTATAGGACACCGTGCTGAAGCGCGTATGCTGCGTAAGGGCACAGACGTTGCCAGCGCCGTTGCCGTGTTTGATGTGCCTACCGATAGTGCGGCCCGCGCGATCCTTAAGGAAAGTGATATCGATGCAGAAGGTGATGATATCATCTTGCGTCGTAGCCTTGGCGAAGATGGGCGAACAAAGGCCTTTATCAATGATCAGCCCGTCAGTGTCGGATTATTAAAACGCGTCGGTGAGCACTTAGTAGAAATCCACGGTCAATTCGAGACCCAGCGTTTGCTTGATCCCGCTGGACACCGTTCTTTACTCGATGCATTCGGCGGGCACTGGGACGCGCTTGAAGATATTGCCAAACGATACAGCGTCGTACGCGATAAGCTGGCAGCATTATCAGCAGCTATCGAAGCCGCACGTATCGCCAAGGAAAATGAAGAATATTTGCGTCACGTTGTTGATGAATTACAGGCACTTGCACCGACGCCAGGTGAAGAAAGTGCATTGGCCGAGCAACGCAAAATCCTTCAACACGGAGAGCAAATTTCTTCTGCAATCCAGGAAGCCCAGCAAGCACTGATGGCTGAGGGTGGTGCTGAGGAAAAACTCGCATCAGCGTTGGGTGAAATTGAACGGGCGGCAGCCAAGGCTGGCGGTATGCTTGATAATACCTTGGGGGCTATACAGCGTGCTGTAAGTGAAGCTGCGGATGCGACGGGATTTCTTGAACGTGCCACGGCTGACCTGGAGATCGACCCTCAGGCATTAGAAGATGCTGAAGAGCGCTTGTTTGCGCTCCGTGCTTTGGCCCGTAAACACAATACTGAGGTTGATGCGTTGGCTGATACGCAAGCTAAATTGGAAACAGCGCTCGCGGATATTGATGAAGGTGGTGAAAGCCTTAAGAGTCTGCAAGCCGAAGCTGATACAGCAAAGAAGGCTTATGCCAGTGCCGCGACCGCGTTACATAAAAAACGCGTCACGGCGGCGAATGCTCTTGATAAGGCGATGGTCGGTGAGCTTGAGCCTCTGAGACTTGGCAATGCGCGCTTCAAGACTAATGTCATTGCTTTGGATGAAGATAAATGGACTGAGACCGGCGCTGACCGTGTCGCATTCGCGGTGGCGACAAACCCGGGTTCCGAACCTGGTCCTTTGAATAAAATTGCATCGGGTGGAGAGTTGGCGCGATTTATGTTGGCGCTCAAAGTTGTCCTGGCAGATGCAGACCCCGTACCGGTTCTTGTTTTCGATGAGGTGGACGCTGGTATTGGTGGCGCAGTTGCCGCCGCCGTCGGTGAGCGTCTTGTGCGACTGGGGCAGGGTGTTCAAGTCTTTGTTGTCACCCACTCGCCACAAGTCGCAGCTAAGGGCACGCACCATCTGAACGTTCGAAAAGGTACTGCTGGTGCACAGACGCGCACAGAAGTTGTGGCGTTGAATGGTGACGAGCGGCAAGAAGAGATTGCCCGTATGTTGTCAGGTGAAATTGTGACGACCGAGGCTCGCGCAGCCGCGAACCAGTTGCTCAATAGTGCTGAGGCGTAATGGCGGAAAATGACCTTCGGGGCGTTGCTATCGATGAACTTACGCCCCCTGATGCTGCTGTTGAACTTGAAATTTTAGCTGCGGTGGTTGCTGCAGCTGATGCGGCGTATTATCAGGACGATGCTCCAAGTTTATCAGACGTGGCTTATGATGCTTTGCGTCAACGCAATGAAGCGATTGAGACGGTATTCCCCAAGCTTATTCGAAGAGATAGCCCGTCAAAACGTGTCGGTGCCAGTGTTGCCGCCGGCTTTGGTAAAGTTCAGCATCGCTTGCCGATGCTATCTTTGGGGAATGCGTTCTCGGATGATGACGTTGCTGAGTTCTATCACCGTATTCGCCGGTTTCTGAGCTTACCTGCAAATGACGCTGTGGATATTGTCGTTGAGCCTAAGATAGATGGTTTATCTATTTCTCTCAGGTATGAGGACGGTGTGCTTGTGCGTGGTGCAACACGTGGTGATGGCCGCGAAGGCGAGGATGTCACAGCAAACATCCGCACCATGGATGAGATACCGCAAAAGATAAGTGGCAATGTGCCTGCTGTGCTCGAAGTGCGCGGCGAAGTCTTTATGTCTAAGACGGATTTTTTATCTCTTAATCAGCGTCAGGAAGATGCGGGTGCGAAGCTCTTTGCTAATCCACGTAATGCAGCTGCGGGATCATTGCGTCAGAAAGATCCTGCCGTAACGGCATTGCGCCCTTTGAAAATATTCGTCTATGCGTGGGGTGATGTTTCTGGTGTTGATGCGCTGGGGTATGGCGGTGATGTGGACTGGCCGGATCAAGGAACGTTTTACGAACGACTTAAGGCGTGGGGGTTTCCGGTAAACCCGTACGCAAAAGTGTGTAAAACACTGGATGAGACATTGGCGCTTTATCAAAAGCTTGGTGCTGACCGTGCGACGCTGGATTACGACATTGATGGCGTTGTATACAAAATTAACAGGTTGGACTGGCAAGAGCGCTTAGGCTTTGTCAGCCGCGCGCCTAGGTGGGCGATCGCACATAAGTTTCCAGCCGAAAAAGCTGAAACGATCCTCAATGATATTGTTATTCAAGTTGGGCGTACGGGCGCGTTGACGCCTGTTGCTGAGCTGGAACCGGTTAATGTTGGTGGAGTCGTGGTCAGTCGCGCGACCTTGCATAACGAAGACGAAGTGGTGACCAGACTTGATGCACGTGTGGGTGATCGTGTGATTATCGAACGTGCTGGAGACGTAATCCCAAAGATCGTTGAGGTCCTGAAAGAGAAACGTACTGAGGGTGCGGCATCATGGGCGCCGCCAAGTGTGTGCCCATGCCCTCTTAAAACAGCGACGGTGAGGCCAGAAGGTGAAGCTGTGCGCCGATGCAGTGGCGGTATGGAATGCCCGTATCAGCAAGTCGCCCGCTTGAAGCATTTCGTTTCCCGTGATGCGTTGGACATCGAAGGCTTTGGCTCGCGCACGATTGAAGCTTTCTGGGAAGAGGGTGTCCTGAAGACGCCCGTTGATATTTTCTTGCTTCAAGAGAAAGACGGCACGATAGGCCCAAAGCTTGAAGAACGGAAAGGTTGGGGTGATACGTCTGCAAATAATCTATTCGAATCGATTAGACGGCGCCGAACGACAGACCTTGGCCGCTTCATTTATGCGCTGAGTATTAGCCAGGTTGGTCTGACAACCGCGCGTGATTTAGCGCGTGCTTATGGCAGTGTCGACGTCTGGATGCGCCAAATGATTGCGATCGTTAAAGACCCTCATGGTGAGGCGTGTCACGATCTTTCAAATATTGATGGAATCGGCCCCGCCGTAGTCGCTGATATTGTGGCGTTCTTTGGCAATCAGGAAAGTCGTGCCGACCTTGATCAGCTGGTTTCGATGTTAGAGATCAACCCTGTGGAGCAGGCATCAAACGATACAGTGATCAGTGGTAAAGTTCTTGTTTTCACGGGTAATATGGAAGCGATGGGGCGGTCTGAAGCGAAAGCAAAGGCCGAATCGATGGGGGCCAAAGTTTCAGGCTCAGTTTCCAAGAAAACTGACCTGGTTATCGCTGGTCCAGGGGCGGGTTCCAAACGTAAGAAAGCTGAAGAACTTGGGGTTTCGGTTATCTCTGAACAAGAATGGTTAGATTTATTATCTAATAAGAATGACCAGTTCAGGTTATTGCAATGATTCGATGTAATTTGATTATCGTGACACGGGAATAGTGTGTTAAAATAATCTGTCCATTCTGGTTTTATAAAATTTTTAAGTGAGCTTGAATAATTTTTTCTAGGAGAATGTATCTATGCCGCATCCAACTGATGTACATGTCGGCCACCGTGTAAGAGAAGCCCGCATTATGCGCGGTCTGACACAAACTCAACTTGGCGAGCGCCTTGGAATTAGTTTTCAACAAGTTCAAAAATATGAGAAGGGAACCAATCGTATTGGTTCCAGCCGTCTTTGGGACATGTGTGGTATTCTTGATGTATCCGTGAGCGTCTTGTTTGAAGGATTGAGCGAAGATACGTCTGAGGACGAAAAGATTTCTCGCCGTGCATTACAGCTTGCGAAAGAGCTGGATCGTATTGCTGATGATGATGTGAAAACAAATTTCCTTCACCTTCTGAAAGTCTATAATACAGGCTGATTTCAGCGCTGATTCCAACCGGGGGGTTATGGGATCAATTAGAACGCCTTATCCTATTGGACACCCTGAGCTCGCGGACCCTCGGGCTCGAGGTCGTTGGTGGGTCGATGATCGTGGTCGTTTTATCGAGCATGCAAAAATTGGCTTCAACCGAGATGCACGGCGAACAGCTTTTCGTATCATGAGCATGGTCGAGATCATTGCTGTACGGTTGGCTTTGCGCGTTCGCTGGGATGTCACATCAGCGTCTAATGATGCAATTATTGCTGCGGGCCTTTTCTTGTCCACACGGCTCAAGTCCGTCCGTCTGACACTTGAATTCTATTGGGGTGCTTGGAATCTCGAGATACTCACTCAAAATTTAAATGCATTATCACGTATAAGTGAGCTTGCATCATTTCGTAAAATTGAGCTTTTTAAAAGGATGAATCGCGCGGTTCGACCCATTGAGAATATCCAAGAAGAAGGTGAGCTTCTTAGGCATTCTTTCGAGCTTTGGGATCGTAACAGATCTTGTTTCAATGCAAAATCGCCGCGTAGCTTGGGGCAAATGGCGCCCTATGTATTGTCGTTCCGCTCACGAGAACAGGACGTGCAGTTAATATTTGAGCATATTGGCGCGCATTCAGGTTCATCGCGAATATTTGGTCCTGACTGTGCGCGCAAAGCGGTTGGTCGTACCTGTGATCGATCACAACCAAACTATGAATTCGAAGACCGGGTATGTGATGCGTATCCGGATGTTTTGGAAAATTATGCGCCTATGGTTGATCATATTTGAGGCATCATACGACGAGATGGTGCAGATCCAATATGGGTGCCTTATCGCCGTCTTGTTGTGCCTACACTTAACCGCTTAGGCGCGCCGATTGTTGTTTCAATTTTCGATACACGTCAGGATTTGGTTACACCGTACATGACCGCAGCACAACTTTCCGAAGATCATCCTGATCGTTCCATATAATCCACTCATCTAATGTGCCAGACGACGGAACAGTCCAGATCATGCCATGGGGCTGCATATTTCGGTATCCATAACGCGTACCTACTCCTTTTGTGCAGATGCCAGGTTGGGCCATACCAAAAAGATAGTCAGGTTCCCAGCGGTGGATTACCAGCGCCATGAGAAGTTTAGATAAACTCAAGGGTAATCATAGGGTAAGATATTTGGGATCTAACCAAAGTTCTCCATGATAGCATGCCTGCCCTGAAATAAAGTGTGTTGCTGGCGTATCGCAGATACAGGTCTCGTCTTCTTCTGCATGTTTGACGGGGTCATCATAAAACGCCCTTAAGCTCTGATGCAGGAGAGCCAACGTTGAATCGCTGCAGTCATACATGCGCGCTGCTTGGGTGAAAACAATATTGCCCGCGACATTCACACCTTTCATCCAGAACCCATTGGTTGGGCCAATCTTGGATTTCGTAGGGTCGAAGTTTAACGTCAGTGCAGCCTTATCCAGGGTCTCATTAATTTCCTTTAGATAATAAAAATCATGCTGCAATGTAATTTGAATGCCCTTCGCGTAGGCGTTCCGGTCTGTCACTTCGATAACTGACATTACCTCGCGGTGTTCCAATGTTGCGCGAGGGATAATTTAATCTGGTATTCGCATGGCGTGTTCCTCTCCTATGGGTCAAATAAAGAGAGAAGCTATGTTGAAATACTCGTTAATTTAGAATAATTTTTATAAATTCTTATTTACGTTAAGCTGCCCCTTTCACGTCTATGAAACAACCAGCGGGGAAATTTGATGAATGTTGTAAAAATAAATAAAAATAATACCAATCTTCATTACGGCGCTGATGGTGTTGACCGGCTGTATGGACGCATGTGGGGAGATAGTATTCACTTTGGGATCTATCAGTAAGAAACGACCGACCTGGAAGCAGCCGTCGTCGAAACGAAGCGCCAGATGGCGGCCACCGCTTTATTGACACCGTGTACAAAAATTTTGCAGGTTGCGAGTGGATGGGGTGCAACGGCGCGATATCTTGCGCGCGCGTATGGCGCTGAAATCACGGCCACGAATATTGAACATGACCATCTGGTATCGGCTGCCAAACTAAGCAAGATGGCAGGTCTTGAGCGGTTGATTTCGCATACATATGCAGATTTTCATGATCTTACGTTTTATGTCAATCAGTTCGACGTTTGGTGGTGTCAGGAAGCGACAGTTCATGCACATGGCAAACGCCAAGTCTTTCGTGAAGCGCAGCGCGTTCTCAAACCAGGTGGGTGTATCATTTTTTCAGATCAAACCACTGTGCGAGATAAGTGTAGCGAAGTTGAATGTGAGCGCTTGGCTGCACGGCATGGATCAAACGATCTTTATAGTTGGGATGATTTTATGTCTGCGCTGCAAGATGCTGGGTTTATTAAGACGCGTTCGACGGACTGGGGTGAGTATATGGCGATGCACTTTGCCAACCTGGCGCGGCGAATTGAAGATAATTATGATGAACTGGTGTGTGATATCCCGGAAGAAACCATAGTGTATAATTTTACGTTGTGGCGGTTCGGTCAGGAACTCGCGTTACGTCATGCGATTGGCTGGTCGTGCTTTATTGGGTACAAGCCGATTTAATCAGCAAGTAAATTGGACTAAGCGTCGTAACGACCGGTGAGCATATCACGTTCTTCAGGCCCACCATGAACTGACCATGTCACCGTATCGGCATGAATATGGAAAACAGCTGTTACCAGTGTGCAGCCATAGTCATCTCCACCATCTCCTGGCCGACGCAGCACACTCTCATCGCCTTCGTTCTCACTGCGTTGAAAAAGGATAGCTTCGGGTGTGTGCGCATCTCCACCGTCGCTTAGATAGCCACCTACGGCATCCTGACGGTAGGCAGAAGATGACGTGATGACTTGATCAAGTTCACTGAACGTATCATCAAGCAAGTGGTTCGCATGTGCCATAGGTTCACTCAATGACTGAATAATAGTCTTGGATGCTGGCGCTTCGATCGACATGGGAGAAGCTTCACCGCGCATACCAATGGCGTGATGGAAACCTGATGCCCGGTCGTTGCGACGTAGATGTTCGATGACGCCTGTAATGCTCTCGCTCTCGAGAATTGCACGGCAGATAAAGTGACGCGGTATGCCGGGTTTAAGATCATCTGGCCGAACATTATTAATGGTCTGGACAAGTCCGGCTGCATTCACGCCAACACTATGGCCTGGCATCATACCGGGATATAAATAGCTTTCGAATGCAGGGCCATCGTCTGGGGTCGCGCGCAGCCAATACCGATGTGTCATAAAGTCGCCAGAGCCGTCTTCATTGTGCGCAATGATCGCAGGCTTTCCCACATCAAAATCACCCGGAGCCATGATCGTTGTGCATCCGTCGGCAAGCGCATCAATACGGGCTTGGGCTGTGTCTAGTGGGAACCTGAGGTCGCCTCGGCAGTTCCAGAGGAATAAGGTTTGGGCGTCAATCTCAATCGCCTCTGCCATGGCTTCAAGTTCTACCATGTGATGAGGATACGAATGTCTGGCAGCATCATTAAGTGCTTTGAGATAGTCGGAGCCTAAAAATAATGTCGAGGTCTCACTAAACTCGTGGTTATTAAGCACGGCATTATGAACGGATACAGCGACGGCGCGGCCAATGGTGTGACCTATATCTTTTGGTGAACCTTTAGCATCGATAACTGTAATCATAAGAATGTATCCTAGATGAAGCGTTCGATATACCGATGAAAGGCGC
>CAWUWH010000160.1:0-12959 GCA_963926035.1 uncultured Rhodospirillales bacterium | reverse complement strand
CCGTGGGGCGTCGTGCTGGCTGATGCGAGTGTCGACGTTGGCGTTACTTATGTGGATATTGATCCATCTGAAGCCGCGTCAGCGCGCAGACGCATTCCTGCCCTCAAACATGACCGGGAATACGAGATTATTCGCGCAAACTACGGGTAATTCATAAGTTTATGCTGTATGGTTCAGGTTCACCGTCATCACGCGAAGTGGCTTTGAGATTATTAATAGCACAGATCATTTGTTTTACGCCGGGGCATTTGCCGCTATCGATAATTCCATGCTGGTAAGCAATAACCTGGAGCTTGTTTTGAACAGATGACAAAAGCTCACCACTTTTTAGAAGGTGGTCGGGATTCTGCGGGCGGTTATAGACTTCGTTGCCGAGCGCAAATGTTTCGTACAGAAATACGCCGCCAGGTGCGAGAGCATCCAATAAATCACTAAAATGTGGTCGGTACAGATAGTTTTTTACGATCACTGCATCGAAAGTTCGATTACCGAGTGGCCAGGGCTTCCCTGTTTCCATGTCGGCCTCAATGATTTCTGCAGAGTGACTTTCAACAAATGGCTCAAGAGGCACAATATTTTTATCAATAGCTGTGACTTGAAACCCATTGTCGCCGAAATATCTTACGTGGCGGCCGCCCCCTGCAGCAACATCGAGGACCGTCCCGTTTTGTTTAATGAGACCTCTGAATCGTTTGAACCATAAGGATGGCTCTACCATATTAAGATGGCGTGGCATATGCGGCTTTTGCTGAGTATCTGTCATGGGACCATTATGCAAGGTGATGATGCATTTTGTTAACGCTTTTTTTTAAAGAATACGGCACACTATCCATGCATAATGGCAATTTGTGGAGTTTGTGAGACTAATGATCAAGTATTCAGTTCGTTGCGGCAAAGATCATGTTTTTGAAGCGTGGTTTAAGGGTAGTGCGACTTTTGACGCACAATCTAAAAGCGGCGACATCGTTTGTCCGCAATGTGGGAATAATCTTGTCGTTAAGGCCCCAATGGCGCCGCGAATTGTAAAATCACAACAATCAGATGTATTGCATGAATCCCGCGCTCGCGAAGTGGCTGAGCGTATTCTTGAAGCCGCTGTCGAGATGCGGAAAGAGGTTGAAGCGAACTGCGACTATGTTGGTGGCCAATTCGCAGACGAGGCACGTAAAATTCATTACGGCGAGGCCGATGAACGTGGAATTTATGGGGAAGCCAGTGACGAAGAAACCCAAGAGCTTGATGACGAGGGTATCGATGTCATCAAACTACCGAACGTTCGAAAAAACAGCTGACCGACGCTGAGCTAGTCTTTTTCGGCAAACGCCAAGTAATTTACACTAAGATCAGTGCTTAATTGCCAAATATCACTCATCGGATTGTAACTCATGCCACTCATTGATGAGATATCCATATTTGCTTGACGCAACCCCCGTGCGAGTTCCGATGGTTTAACAAATTTCTTCCAGTCGTGAGTGCCGACGGGTAACCATCTCAATACATACTCAGCCATGACCTTTGCGAGTGCCAAGGACTTCAATGTCCGGTTTATCGTCGATAGAACCATACCACCGCCAGGCCGAACCATTGCCGCAGATGTGCTCAGGAACATGTCTAAATCAGCGACGTGTTCTACAACCTCGAGATTGACCACGATATCAAAGGTTTCGCTAGTTTGAACGAGTTCCTCTGGTTGTGAATTGCGATAATCGATATTCAAGCCAGCGCCTTTGGCATGCAGTTTTGCGACTTCAATATTGCGTGCTGCTGCGTCGATAGCCGTGACGTCTGCACCAAGGCGCGCCAGTGGCTCAGATACAAGTCCACCGCCACATCCAACATCAAGGATACGCAGTCCTTTAAAAGGGGTGGCGGATTCAGGGTCTAAACCCAAGTGTGAAACAACATGGTCGCGAATGAAGGCAAGGCGAACGGGTGCAAGCTGATGTAGTGGCCGAAACTTCCCCGTTGGGTCCCACCATTCGTCAGCAATAGCAGCAAACCGAGCAACTTCGTCTTTATCAGCTGTACCTTGCTTTATGTCGTCTTTGGTATCGTTTGGTGCAGTTTTCGTGGTCGTCATGGCTGCCTCGGAACGGGTTTCTATAGTGTTTTAAGCCGGATCAGGGTTGCCTGAAATCAACCCACAGAGTATGTATGCGCCGCTTATACTTTAACTCAAGCTAGTTTATGCGGTTGTTCCAAGAAAGTCGTTACTAAATGGCACGAATTGTTCAAAAATTTGGAGGCACGTCTGTTGCCAACACAGACCGCATTAAAGCGGTCGCCTTGCGCGTTAAGGCTGAGGTTGATGCTGGCAACCAGGTTGCAGTTGTCCTGTCTGCGATGTCAGGAGAGACCAACAAGCTTGTTGAGTATGTGAAGTCGATCAGCAAATTGTATGATGCACGCGAATATGACGCGATCGTTGCGACCGGTGAGCAAGTCACCATTGGATTGCTCGCAATTGCACTTCAAGATTTAGGTGTATCCGCCCGGTCATGGTTGGGCTGGCAAGTGCCGATCCATACTGATGGCGTTCATGGTAAGGCGCGTATTGAACGCGTCGAAACTGATGAGATCAATGTACGCCTTGAGCACGGCGAAGTATGTGTTGTCGCTGGGTTCCAAGGTATTGGTCCGGATAATAGAATTACGACACTTGGGCGTGGTGGATCAGATACGAGCGCGGTCGCACTCGCAGCAGCCTTGAATGCAGATCGCTGCGACATCTATACGGACGTTGACGGTGTTTATACAACAGACCCAAGAATTACGCCGAAAGCGCGCAAACTAGAGAAGATCTCCTACGAAGAAATGTTGGAGATGGCATCTGTCGGCGCAAAAGTGCTGCAGACTCGCTCGGTTGAATTGGCAATGAAACAGAAAGTTCGAGTGCAGGTGCGCTCGAGCTACAACGATGAACCCGGAACGCTCGTGGTTGATGAGGATGAAATCGTGGAACAAGAACTAGTTAGTGGCATCGCTTACAGCCGTGATGAGGCGAAAATTACTTTGGTTGCTGTGCCTGATCAACCTGGCAGCGCGGCTGCAATCTTTGGTCCATTGGCGGACAATGGTATAAATGTTGATATGATTGTCCAAAATATATCTCAGGACAATCACGCGACGGATATGACTTTCACATTACCAATTGCGGATCTGGATCGCGCCGTTGCGACACTGGAAGGCAATCGTGACGTTTTGCAGTATCGCGAACTCCGCTCAGATAAAGATGTTACCAAGTTGTCCGTAATCGGCGTTGGTATGCGGTCACATGCGGGCGTAGCCCAGCGGATGTTTACTGCTTTGGCTGATAAAGGCATCAACATTCAAGTTATCTCAACGTCTGAAATTAAAGTGAGTGTACTGATTGCTGAAGAGTACACTGAGCTCGCGGTTCGTGCATTGCACACCGCGTATGGACTTGATTCTGATTAATTAACTCGTCGAAAATTTGCCACGAAGGATACTCGAGGCATGCCTGAGAAAACGCCACGCGCAAAAATGATGCCCGCCCCACGGCGTCTTCTGGCGCGTGTTCGCGATCTCATGGCAGCGTCTGGTACGGCAGAAGAGCGCCTCGATCATATTGCAGAAATTGTTGCTGCCGATTTGGTGGCTGAGGTTTGCTCGATCTATGTGCGCCGTGCAGGCGACATTATTGAGCTTTTCGCGACGCGTGGCTTGAAGCCTTCAGCGGTTCATAACACCCGCCTGCGTATAGGCGAGGGCATCATTGGTGATATTGCGGCCATGGCGCGGCCGTTTGCGCTTGCCGATGCCCAGGAACATCCAAGTTTTGCATACCGCCCCGAAACGGGTGAAGAGGTCTTTCGCTCAATGATGGGTGTGCCGATCATCCGCAGCGGGCGGGTTATCGGTGTGATGGCAGTCCAGAACCGTACGCGAAGAAACTACAATGATGAGGAAGTGGAAAGCCTGCAAACCGTCGCCATGGTATTGGCCGAATTGGTTGCAGGTGGCGAACTTATTGACCCCAAAGAGCTTTTGCCGGCAGACGGTCTGGCGACAGCGCCTTTGCGGCTCGAAGGATTACGATTGAATGGTGGGATTGGTATTGGCCAAGCGCTGATCCATCGCCCCCATTTTCGTATTGAGCGTCTCGTTGCCGAAGATGCCGACGTCGAACAAGTTCGATTGCAAACTGCGTTCATCGAGATGCATGGCGCTATTGATGACATGATGATGTCTGAGAGTATGCAAGTTGGCGGCGAGCATCGTGATATTCTTGAGACCTATTCAATGATTGCACGTGATCAAGGTTGGTTAAAGAGAATGGAAGAGGCGATTAATGCGGGCCTCACAGCAGAAGCGGCGGTCCAGCGCGTTTTGGACGATATGCGCGCACGGATGGCCAAGGTAACAGATCCTTATCTTCGTGAGCGTGTTTATGATTTGGAAGATATTGCGCATAGGCTTCTGCAGCATTTACTTGGTGCACCAAGTAGCCCCGATCTCACGCGGTATTCTGATGGGGCCATTTTGATTGCGAAGTCTTTGGGGCCTGCGCAATTACTTGATTACGATGCGGTCTCCTTAAGTGCGGTGATTTTGGAAGAAGGGTCACCTACGGCCCACGTGGCGATTATTGCGCGCGCATTGGATTTGCCCGTTTTAGGCCGCGTTAAAGGAATCCTTGATCGCATTAATGATGGTGACCCGCTCATCGTTGATGGTGACCGTGGACAAGTGTTTGTACGCCCCGGTGATGATATCCGACAAAGCTTCCTTGATACAAAACGCATACACGAAGAACGACGAGAGCATTACAATGCGCTGGTCCCACTTGAATCTGAAACGACAGACGCTGAGTATATATCGCTGCTGATTAATGCGGGGCTATTGGTTGATGTGGAACAGATGCCGTTGCTTGGCGCCGAGGGAATTGGATTATTTCGCACGGAAATTCTATTCATGATGCGCACAGAACTCCCAAGTATCGAAGATCAAACAGAGATGTATCAGCGTATCATCGAGGCCGCAGCCGGGCAGCCTGTGACTTTTCGGACGCTAGATGTTGGCAGCGATAAGACACTGCCTTATTTGGAAAGTGAAGATGAAGAAAACCCGTCAATGGGATGGAGAGCTATTCGAGTTGGTCTTGATCGGCCTATGCTTTTGAGGCGGCAAATACGTGCGATGATTCGCGCAGCAAATATTTGTAAAACAGATATATCAATTATGTTCCCAATGATAACAGAGGTTGCTGAGTTCCAAGCGGCAAAAGCGCTGCTTGATCGTGAGTTTGTAAGCGAAGGTGGCAATGTGCATGTCCGTGCGGGCGCAATGTTGGAAGTGCCAAGCTTATTGTTCCAGTTGCCGCAGTTATTGGAGCAAGTTGATTTTCTCTCGATCGGTTCTAACGACTTGATGCAATTCTTATTTGCGACAGACCGAGGGAATCCCAAGCTTTCCGATCGATATGACGTTCTGTCGCCAGCAGCTTTAACAATGTTAAAGAGTATTTCTGTGCAATGCTTGCGCACAGACACTCCGGTCACAGTTTGTGGTGAAATGGCAGGGCAGCCACTTGAGGCAATGGCCCTTATTGGTCTTGGGTTTCGGCGATTATCAATGGCAAGTCCAGGGATAGGCCCGGTAAAGGAAATGGTAAGGTCTCTGAACGTCGCAAACCTTAGCGATTTCATGACGCCGCTTTTGGATGGGTCAGAACATAGTTTGCGCGGTAAGCTCAGGAGTTTTGCTCTAGATCACGGTGTTGCCGTTTAATTTGGGTCTCATGGTTGATGGTGGCCAAGGCCAAATGCTGGATTATCCTTGTAAATCAAAGGCGAAATGTGAGAATAACCTCCAAGAGCGGGCTCGAGACATCGTAACTTGCGAGATCGCGTTCCGTAACAACGGGTTAGATGAGCTGAATGAACACTAAAAGCCAGAAAAAAGAAGATCCAAAAGGGAACGATGAGCGGACACCGCAAGTTGGTGAGCTTTTGCGTGCATCTAGATTGCGCGTAGGCGAAGAACTGCGCGAAGTATCAGATGTTCTATGTATTCGGTTTTTGTATCTTGAAGCGATTGAAGAATGCCGATATGCGGACTTGCCTGGCGACACTTATGCGGTTGGCTTTATACGCTCATACGCCGAACATCTTGGCCTCGACGGTGATGAAGTTGTTCGCCGTTATCGAATGGAACAGATGGGTAAAGGAAACTCAAGCGAGCTTCTGTTTCCGACGCCAGTCCAAGATAGCGGCGTGCCTAAAGGCGCCATTGTTTTCGTCGGATTTTTAATTGCCCTTCTCGTTTATGGTGGTTGGTACGTCACAACAACGGATGAGAGCATTCTCTCAGATATCATTTCGCCGGTACCAGACCATCTGAAGCATCTTGTGACAGTTGATGATGCGCCAGACAATCAAAGTGCTGACTCAAGCGAGGCGCCTGCAACATCAAGCACATCCAAAGATATGTCGTCTGATGGTTCGACGACGACTGATGATGCTGTGCGCGTCAGTGCAGATGCCGCTGAACAGATCGCGAATGCTACAGGAGAAGTCGCAACAAGAACTGCAGACGCCGCACGAGCTGCAGCTGAAGCAGCTGCCGAAGCCGTAACTGCTGAGCCTTCGTCTAGCACTCAAGCGACACCGAGCACCGAGCAAGATGTTACAGACGCGCCTACAGTTGAAGTAACGACACCAGCCGCAACATCTGCAGCCACGACGAATGAAACATTAGACGTATCGACACCGTCTGCAGTCGTAACAGAGCCAGCTCAAGTAAATGAAGCGCCAGCGCCGTCTGCTTCAAATACGAGTGAAGTGGTAACGCAGCCAGTCGCTGAAGCAGCCTCTGACGTTGCGCCAGTCGCACCTGAAACTGCGGCAACAGAAAGTGTCACACCGCCAGCTTCTAATGAAGTAACGGCAGAAGACTTAAACTCACTCGTCTTGCGCCAAGCCACATCTACCGATGAGCAAACGACAGCGACTACATCGAATGCGGCTGCGTCATTGTCTGGAGTATCAATCCGCGCGACGAGCCGCAGTTGGGTTGAAGTCCGTGACCCTTCGAATGGAAATGTGTTGTTTACCGGCGTTATGAGTATCGGATCTGTTTTCGATGTTCCAGATACAGACGGGCTTGTGCTTGATACAGGGAATGCGGGCGCACTCGATATCACTTTAGAAGGCGTAAGCGTTCCAAAAATTGGTGGTGTTGGTGACGTACGTAAAAGTGTCTCCTTAAATGCTGAGCGGCTTAAGGCCGGGACAGCGACGAACCGCTAAAAAGAGAAGTACCATGACAAATCTTATTGCTCCCATTATTCGTCGCCAATGCATCCCCGTGCGCGTCGGAGACGTTGTTGTTGGTGGTGGTCCTATTGTTGTTCAATCAATGACGAATACGGATACAGCGGATATTGAAGGAACGACGCAACAAGTTGCAGCGCTTGCTCAGGCGGGCTCAGAGGTTGTGCGTATTACAGTGGACCGGGATGAAGCAGCCAAAGCTGTTCCTCATATTCGTGATGCGCTTGATAAGATGGGCTGTAATGTACCGCTTGTCGGTGACTTCCATTATATCGGTCATACTCTACTAACAGACAATCCGGCATGCGCTGAGGCTTTGGCTAAATACCGTATCAACCCTGGGAACGTTGGGTTTAGGGAAAAACGCGATCGACAGTTCACGACGATGATCGAAGTCGCGATGAAATATGATCGCCCCGTTAGGATTGGTGTGAACTGGGGAAGTTTGGATCAAGATCTTGTCATTCCCATGATGGATGAGAACGCGAAGTCTGCGAACCCAAAGTCTGCATCTGATATTACCGAAGAAGCATTGGTAACCTCTGCTTTGCAAAGTGCTGCTTTAGCACGCGATCTCGGCATGAGCACTAATAAGATCATTCTTTCGTGTAAAGTCTCCGCCGTACAAAGCTTGATCCGCGTTTATCGTGCACTTGCGCGCAAGTGTGAATATGCACTGCATCTCGGCCTAACCGAGGCTGGTATGGGCTCGAAAGGTATCGTTGCTTCGACCGCAGCTCTTGCCGTGCTTTTACAAGAAGGCATTGGTGATACAATCCGTGTTTCTTTGACGCCTGAGCCTGGTGGCGACCGTACTGAAGAAGTGATTGTTGCGCAGCAGATTTTGCAAACTATGGGTATTCGTTCTTTCATGCCTTTGGTAACGGCTTGCCCAGGCTGTGGACGTACGACAAGTACGGTATTCCAAGACCTAGCTGGCAAAATACAAAGCTATCTTCGTGAACGGATGCCAACCTGGCGTGAAAAATATGTAGGCGTTGAAGATATGAACGTTGCGGTTATGGGCTGCATCGTGAATGGCCCCGGTGAAAGTAAACACTCTGATATTGGAATTTCTTTACCAGGCACGGGCGAAACACCGTCTGCACCTGTATTCATCGATGGTGAAAAGCGAATGACCCTAAAAGGGCCAGGTATCGCCGAGGAATTCCAGGGTATCGTCGAAGAGTATGTAAAGAACCGTTACGGCGATGACGCTAAGTCCGACGCTGCTGAATAACTGAACGGACAGAATAAGTATGGCATCTCTACAGCCGGTACGCGGGACCCACGACCTTTTACCTGATGACTCGCGCGCACAGCGGTTTGTTCAAGATACTGCTGCTGCTATTGCACTTCGTTATGGTTTTGAAGAGATGACGCCACCGGTGTTTGAATTCACCGACGTGTTCCAGCGCACATTGGGCGATACATCAGATATCGTAACAAAAGAAATGTATACGTTCGAAGACCGGGGAGGGGATAGCATAACCCTCCGACCTGAATTCACAGCGGGTATCGCACGTGCGTTTATGTCGAACGGTCTTCAGCAATTCGTGCCTGTAAAATTTTTTGTGAGGGGCCCTGTGTTCAGGTATGAGCGTCCACAAAAAGGTCGCCTTCGCCAGTTCCATCAAGTCGACGTTGAAATCTTGGGTGTTCCTGGCCCGCAAGCAGATATTGAAGTGATCGCAGTAGGTGCGCATTTTTTACGTGAGCTCGGTGTGACCGATGACGTGACATTAGAAATTAATACGCTTGGAGACACTGAAAGCCGTCAGACTTACCGGGAAACGTTGGTGGAGTATTTGACGGCCCACAAATCGAGACTCTCTGAAGACAGTTTAAAAAGATTAGAAAAAAATCCACTGCGAATTTTTGATTCAAAGAATGAAGGCGACCGAGAAGTTATGGCGGAAGCACCGTTACTGCAGGAGTATTTGAACGATCACTCTCGCACATTCTTTGGTGATGTTTTGCAAGGACTTGATGACGTTGGCGTTGAGACAAATATCAATCCGCGACTTGTTCGAGGTCTTGATTATTATTCCCATACTGCTTTTGAGTTTGTGACGACAACTTTAGGCTCGCAAGGTGCGGTTCTTGCTGGAGGTCGTTATGACGGCCTGATGGAGCAGATGGGTGGTCGTGCAATGCCTGGGATTGGTTGGGCTGCGGGGGTCGAAAGATTAGTGATGATGGTTGGTGATGCCGCTTCGACTAAACGTCCTGTTGCGATTGTGCCTATGGGTGCGCCGGCAGCTCGAGAAGCGATGAAAATAGCACAAACTTTACGTGAAGATGGTTATCATGTTGATCTTGGGTATTCAGGCAACATGGGAAAGCGTATGAAGCGTGCAGATAAAGTAAATGCTATCGCTTCTGTGATATTGGGCGATGACGAGTTGGCTAAGAACGTTGCAACTGTTCGCGATATGCAAAGCGGCGAACAAGCTGAGGTGCCTCTCTCCGATCTTCGGGAGCACCTAGCCAAGTATCGTTAGCGATCGCGATGGGCGTCAACGCGACATCAAAAACATTTCTTATCGTTGGAGCCAATCACCGTTCCGCTGGTGTCACTCTGCGTGATCGTATGTTCGTTGATGATGATGCAGTTCCTCAGTTTTTGAAGTCTTTGCGCCATGCACAAGTTAACCAGGGCATGGTTCTTTCGACGTGTGATCGTGTTGAAGTGATGGTGTTTTCTGATGATGTAAATCAGGATTTTGACGCGATTAAGAAAGTGATGTCTGAACATGCAGATTTGTCATCCAACGAAGCAACCACGTTAACCGCGATACAGGATAATGAAGCTGTTGGGTATTTGTTTCGTATCGCATCTTCATTAGAGAGCGTAGTTGTTGGTGAGCCACAAATCCTTGGACAGGTGAAAGCCTGTCATAGACTAGCACGTAATGAAGACATGATAGGCCCTGAACTAGAAGGTCTAATGCAGGCAGCCTATAAAGCCGCGAAGCGAGTCAGAACTGAAACAGCCATTGGTGAGCGACCCATATCTATCGCTGCGGTTGCTGTTGGTGTTGCACGTGATGTTCATGGACGCCTTGAGAATGCGAATGCACTCATCATTGGCCAAGGGGATATGGGCGAGTTTATCGGGGGCGAGCTCATTCGTGCAAATATTGGTAATTTGTCGGTTGTGGACATTGGATCACGTTCTTCCAGCGCATTAGCCACGCAGCTCCGTGCCAGGCATATCTCGGAAGACGGCCTTTCTAATGCGTTGATTGATGCCGACATCGTTGTTACCGCATTGGGTGGACGATCGCTTGCTTTAACGGCAGACATGGTCCGCACTGCACTCAAAGCACGACGTTTCCGCCCGCAATTTATTGTCGACGCGGGATTGCCTGGAGATGTGGAGCCATCCGTAGATCGGCTTGATGATGCATTCTTATATGACCTTCAAGATTTGGAGCGACTTGCCATTGAAGGATTAGAGAACCGTGTAACCGAGGCTGATGCCGCTGCTTTTATTGTACGCGATGAAGTTGCGCGATATGGGCAGGACCGACAAGCACGGAAGGCAACACCAGCGCTCAGTGCACTTCGGGCCCATGTAAATGCGTTGAGAGATCAAGCCCTCTTGGATGCTGGTGATGATGCTGAACGTGCAACACATATGCTGATCCAGCGGTTGCTTCATACGCCAAGTGAGCGTTTGCGGAGCAAGGCTGCGGCAGGTGAAAACATTGAAATAGCTGAAGATCTCATCCGAGATTTATTCGGTATTAATGAAGACGAGGAAAATTCATCGTGAGTATGGAAGAACATCTTGAGAGCATGACGTCGCGCTTCGACGAATTGACGCATTTAATGTCAGCGGACGGCGTAACTGGAGAGGAGTATGCAAGCCTTTCGAAAGAGTATGCGGACCTGACACCAATTGTTGAAGCTATCAATGCGTTCCGTGAGGCGCGTCAGGAATTTATTGATGCTGCAGCAATGATTGAAGACCCTGACAGTGACGCGGATATTAAAGCGATGGCTGAAGAAGAATGTCGCTTGTTGAAAGATAGAATTCTAGAATTAGAAAACGTCGTTAAATTAATGATGGTACCTAAAGATGAAGCTGATAGCCGAAATGCTATTTTGGAAATTCGCGCAGGTACTGGCGGGGATGAGGCAGGACTTTTTGCCGCAGATTTGTTTCGTATGTATCAGCGATATGCTGCACGGATGCGCTGGAAATTTGATATTATCTATCTTCAGGAAACGGGCGTTGGTGGAGCCAAAGAGGCGATCGCGGAAATCACGGGAAAAGAAGTTTTCCGGTTTCTTAAATTTGAAAGTGGCGTCCATCGGGTCCAACGCGTACCGACGACAGAATCAGGCGGCCGGATACATACCTCTGCAGCAACTGTCGCTGTAATGCCAGAAGCAGAAGACGTTGATATCCAGATTGAGGATAAAGATCTTCGCATCGATACATTCCGTGCGCAGGGTGCAGGTGGTCAGCACGTGAACACAACAGATAGTGCTGTGCGTATTACGCATTTGCCCAGTGGTCTTGTTGTCTCGCAACAAGATGAAAAATCACAACATAAAAATAGAGCGCAAGCTATGAAGGTTCTGCGCGCAAGGCTTTACGATGCAGAGCGCGAACGTCAAGCATCTGAGCGTGCAAAAAACCGTAAAGACCAGGTGGGTTCAGGCGATAGGTCCGAGCGTATCCGCACGTATAATTTTCCAGAACGCCGGGTTACTGATCATCGGATTGGCCTCACACTTCATATATTAGACGCATTTTTGAATGGGGAGATCGACGAGGTTGTTGATGCGTTACTTTCTGAAGACAATGCGCGCCAATTGGCGACGATGGAATGACGTCTGTTGCCCAGGTATTAAGTGTTGGGACGAAGCAGCTTACAGATTCAGGCATCGAAGATGCTAGGTCTGAGGCTCGTGGCCTGCTTGCCCATGTGATGAACTTAAACACAGCGCAGGTGTTTGCCAGGACAGATGAAGAATTAGACGCACAGGTAGTTGGTGCTTTTGAGCTTGGTGTAAAAGAACGCGCGGCAGGTAAGCCCTTTGCACATATCACAGGAAAACGTGAATTCTGGAGTATGCCATTGCAAGTATCCCCAGCCACACTCATCCCAAGACCAGACACTGAAACAGTTCTTGAACTCGTCACTGAAGTATTTAATGACCGTGAAGCACCTCGTAATATCTTGGACTTAGGGACAGGAAGTGGATGCCTGTTATTGGCGCTGCTGAATATCTTTCAAAAGGCGAACGGTATTGGGTTGGATATTTCGAGAGAGGCAATCACTATCGCAAACCGTAACGCCGACTGTCTCGGTTTTAATGATCGCACACAAATGATTTGCGGCTCATGGCATGATGCCATTGATGGGCAGTTCGACTTGATTGTTTCCAATCCACCATACGTTCCGACAGACGATATCCCCAGATTAGACAGAAGTGTACGTGATCATGAACCGCACCTAGCACTCGACGGAGGACCAAAAGGTCTTGATGCGTATCACTATTTAATACCCATGAGCGTAAATTTACTTCGATCAGATGGTATTCTCGTGGTCGAGGTTGGAATTGATCAGGCAAACGATGTCGCTGAGATTGCGGCACAGTCAGGGTTTGCGCAGTATCGCGTGCAACGTGATCTATCTGGAATTG
>CAWUWH010000159.1:0-5895 GCA_963926035.1 uncultured Rhodospirillales bacterium | reverse complement strand
CATCCAGATCATCCAAACGCGCGTGGAGGCCTTTAAACGGCCAGTTATGGCTAGGCAGGATCAATGGGTCGCCTGGGATTTGCTGGCGGATATGTTCAATACTTTGAATATACAACTGCAACGGTTGCCCATCAGGCTCTTGTGGCCAAACGCTCACATTCGGGCTGATTTTCGGCAACACCTGATCACCCGAGATCAGCACATCAGCTTCGTCACAATATAGGCACGCATGCTCTGGTGAATGTCCACGACCGACAATCATACGCCAAGACTTGCCGCCAATTGTGATTTCACTCCCGTCTTCAATACGTTGGAGTGCGGCTGGGATGGTTGAAACGACCTTCTTATAGCCACCCATACGGCGCGTTACCGTATCCATCAATTCAGCCGTAAAGCCGGATTTATGATAAAATTCTTTATAGACATCTAAGGAGACTTCCTGGCCGTCCAATGACAGCATTCGGCCAAACGTCCATTCTGTCAGCGGCATGATCAACGGCACATTAAAGCGCTCTGTCAGCCATCCAGCCAAACCGGCATGATCCGGATGGAAATGCGTGACGACGACGCGGTTTGCCGGACGCCCACCCATTGTACCCTGGAACAATGTCTCCCAAGTGGCTTTGCAGTCGTCAGTACAGATACCTGTATCAACGATGACCCACTCGTCGCCATCTTCAAGCAACCAGAGATTAATATGATCCAATTTGAACGGCAGCGGCATACGCAGCCAGTGAATGCCTGGCGCCACTTGCATGGTTTCGCCAATCGCAGGCTCGCCTTCGAAGACGTAATTCGGGATATAAGTCATGCAGCGTTTTTAAAGACTTGGGTCGGATTTGCAAACATCTGAGAGCATGCAAATGCGGATAAAATAAAACAGCCTAGATCAAAAACCACGGTGTTTCAGGTTCAGGGTGCTGTTCACCCGGACGCACCATCGGGATTTCATCAGGCAGACGCTCACGTACTGTTGCTGGGCGCTCATTCGCGTTTACTATCGGCGCAGGCCGTTCGTTTGCTGCCATATTTGGTGCAGGCCGACCATTAATATCATGGCCTTCACGGATCATCCGTTCCTTATTAATAATATAATGCAGCTCTTCTTTGATGATTTCTGTGTGGCGTGTGGGCTCTGCCTTCAAGACTGCCGAGACGATCCCAAGTTTAACAGATTTCGGAATACGATCGAAATTTTCCAGCATCATAAATTTGATAGATGGCCGCACAGATGACGATAGCAGCAGACTCAACATCAATTTCTTGCGGACATCGTGACGCATATTGCCAGCTTCGGTCAGTTCAAAAAATTCATGAACGAACTGACGCGGCGCAATTTCACCATCAAGCAATGACTTGAGGTTTTCGCGAAGCGCAGCGGTAAATTTCTTGCGGGTCTCAATAACAATCTTCGATGCATGACGACGCACCTTATTAAGACTGTCAGGCTCAAACGCGTGATCTGTGACGTATTTTAAGCATTCACGGACAAGCTCGTGACGCGATGTGTCACCAATAATTTCGATAACGCCGCGGACCAGCTTTGTTGAATTCCCAAGTGGTGCCAAGCGCGCTGTCGCTGCTAATGCCATCGACCCTTCAGGGTCGCGCGCGCACATCATCGCCAACGCGAGTGGATCTTCATAACTCGACAGGTCGATTTCTTTGTTCAACAGATTCTCAGGCACAATAAGTCGTGTCGCCTGCCCTGGCATAACTAAGGGCTCACGGACCTTATAGCTTTTCTTGATGCCAAGGGCAGTTTGCAAGCCTTCGCTGGAAATCCCAAGTGTGTTGTAAGCAGATTGGCTCACGCGACCACCCGCAATCGCTGAGGCCCGATGTTGCGAACCAGCACATTAGTTTTGATCAGCCAGTCTTTAAACATGCGCGCGCCATCACGCAGTGCCGTTGGCTTCAAAACCCGGTTAATCGCTTCTTGCTGATAAAGCGACTGACGCATTGCTGCCAATTCGCTTTCACGTCCTAAACGCCACGCCAATGGAACATCTTCCATGGCATCCAACGTCCGTTCTTTCGAGCCAATAACATCAGCTAGAATCAGCGTCAGGAATTGAATGGTGTTTTCATGAGGCTTTGCCGTGCCGCGTCGCCACTTACTGATGGTCGACGGAGCGACACCAAGCATTTTTGCCAGTTCCTTACCAGCAACACCGCCATCCGTAAGACCACGAAAGACGGGTCTTAAGTCCACAAGGTCCACATCCCAGTTATTTGAGACCCCATCAATATTTATCACAGACCCTGCCCGGTCGTCGCTCATTCAATAACACCCCAGATTGCCTAGTCCCCGAGTAAGTCACTCGGAATACACTTATCTTTGCGTTAATATGGTTAACAAATCCCTATATTTCGTACAACCAACAATATGTAGATGAAAAAAGATACATGCCGCGACTCCCCATTTTGCGAGCAATAGCCTAATATTTCCGCATGAAAATAGGGATCGACCTCGGAGGAACGAAGATAGAAGCCATTGTCCTGGACGACGATGGCGGCGAACACGCGCGGATTCGCATCCCCAGCCCTCAAGGAGATTACACGAAAACCATCTCAGCCATACGCGATGTAGTCGCAGATGTGGCCAAGATTGCAGGATGCGATGCGCGGACGAAAGTCGGTGTCGGCATCCCGGGTGCGACCTCTCCCAAGACCGGTTTGGTCAAGAATGCCAATTCCACATGGCTCATCGGTCATCCGCTTGAGCGCGATCTTTGCGATGCCTTGGCATGCGATGTTCGTATCGCCAATGACGCCAATTGCTTTGCCGTTTCAGAAGCCGCTGACGGCGCTGGCAAAGATTGCAACGTGGTCTTTGGGGTTATTCTTGGCACCGGCGTTGGCGGCGGGATCGCCATCAACGGCTCGCCCCTGACAGGTCGCAATGCTATCACCGGAGAATGGGGGCACAATCCCTTGCCCTGGCCAAATACAGAATCAGAGCTTCCCGGACCATCGTGTTATTGCGATAAAACCGGCTGCATCGAGACATTTCTTTCTGGTCCCGGATTACAACATGATCACGCCAATACGGGCGGAGAGGACATATCCTCGACCGAGGTTGTTTCTCGCGCAGAAAAGGGCGACACCGAAGCAATGGCAACCATGCAGCGCTATGCAGATAGACTGGCGCGTGCCATATCAGGTGTCATTAATATCGTGGATCCAGATATTATTGTGCTGGGAGGTGGGCTATCGAACATTGCGTGTCTTTATGAGGATGTGCCAAAATTATTGGGGCGTTATGTCTTTTCTGATGTCTGCGAGACGCCTCTCGTCAAAAATATTCACGGCGATAGTTCGGGTGTGCGCGGTGCTGCCTGGTTATGGCCCAAGTCTTAAAAAGGTCCCTCAATGAGCGTTTCTATTAATCACCCCAAAGACGGCGTTGCCGAAATCATCATCGACCGCGACGACAAACGAAACGCGCTCAATAGCGAGACCGTCAAAGGCATTACCGATGCCGCAATCCAATTGGCCAAGGATGACGACCTGCGTGTTGTCGTTCTGCGCGCAACTGGTACGCGGGCGTTCTCAGCAGGTGCGGATATTTCGGAACTATCCGGGCTCGATAGAACAACCGCGTTTAACTTCATTAATAATCTGCGGGGCGCGATCCAGGCGATCTATGATCTGCCGGTCCCCGTCATTTGCCGTATTCAAGGGGCGTGTATCGGGGGCGCGATGGAAATGGCCGCGGCCTGCGATCTTCGTATCGCTTCAAGTAATGCAACGTTCTGCATGCCTGAAGTCCGTGTCGGCATCCCTTCTGTTATTCAGGCTGTACTGCTGCCACGTCTTATGGGCAGAGGCCGCGCCGGATGGTTGGTCTTATCTGGTGACGTGATAGAAGCCAACATTGCGTATGAATGGGGTTTTCTTGAAGAAGTCGTTGATCCAGAAATTCTGGACAATGCCGTCGATACTGCCGTTGCATCAATTCTGGCGTCTGCCCCTGCCGCAGTCCGAGCCCAGAAAAAGCTGCTGCAGTCCTGGGATCACACACCGCTGGACGCAGCAATCACGGCAAGTATGGATACGTTTGCAGAAGCTTATGATACAGACGAGCCTGCCGAATACATGGCGCACATTTTGAACAAAAAGAAATAGTGCTGGATGATCCCTAACAATTTATTCTGGGACGCATCAATCGCGTTTGTATATTGAGAGAATTGTTCTTAGTGCGCCATCAGCATTGGGATTTTTGCATGACCCAAAACATGTTTCGTCACGCCACCAAGAATAAGCTGACGCAACCGGCTATGGGTATAGGCACCACTAACAAGAAGGTCAGCACCAAATTTTTCGCATTCTTCTAAAAGTCTCGCTCCAACACTGCCTGCAGACGCCTCAAAGATTTGAGTATCAGGTTTCACCCCGTGCCATTCCAGATAGCTGGCGAGCTCGGTTCCACGTGCACCCGAAGTGCGGAAACTATCGGCTGTTAAAACCATCACGGCCTCGGCTTGCTCAAGAATGCGTACCGCAGCAGAAACTGCGCGTGCAGATTGCACACTGCCATTCCAAGAAATCGCCACACGTTTTCGGATCGACGCCGTACCGCCCGGAGGGACAACAAGCACAGGGCGTCCACTTTCGAAAATCGCTGCGTTCAGTGTCATCGGCGTTAGCACATCATCAGAATCGCCCGGTCTCGCAACAACAATCAAATCATTGAGGCGGCCAACACGTGCCAAGACTTCATCTTCGCGGCCGTGTTCGTGTCGCCAAGACACTGTCACCTTGCGCTCACCACTAGGCTTATCGGCAACATCAACGCCATGTCGGATGACGCTTGCATCAAACATTGCGCGGGCACGATCTGCACGACTGCGCGCCTCTTTTTCGGCCATACCAATCATGTCTTCAACCATCGAGACAGACATACCCTCGCCCAGCAAAGGAATCGATTCCTTAGCTTCAGGTTCAACATGCAGAACTTCGAGATGGCTTTTGAGATCTTTGGCAACCGAATATGCTTTATCGAGGGTACCCTCGTTTTCTGGTGCGCCACTAAGGGGACATAAGATGGTGTTGACCACGATAACCCTCCGTTTTATCGTTAGACTATATTATGCCAGTATTCAGACTTAAACGCAAAGACTACACACCTAAAACACGAAGCCCTTGGGCAACTGTCTCCGTCTTTTCACCCGCACTGTTCACAGACGCCCATGTCATTTCGCCGAGATCGTAGTCCGATTGAGATCGGGCAATTTCCGGCGTGATATCAGAAACATTTCGTTCGCGTTTCAGGACCCGGTCGATACGCACCTCTTCTGGTGCATCAACCCAAATACCGGTAAATGGCACGTCTAATTCTGCGGCCAAGGCCTCGGCTGTTTCACGTTGGTCCTGCATGGCAAAAACAGCGTCCAGTACAACACTTTGACCGGCCAAAATTGCTTCGCGCGCCTGATCAAAAACCGCATCGTATGTCTTTACTGTCATCTCGGCGGTATAGCCTTCTGCACCCAGTGTCTCGTTCGGATGAATACCCGAGATGCGCTTGCGCACAACATCAGTGCGCACAACGCGCGCACCCGGCGCCAATCCAATATGGGACGCAACCTCACGGGCTAGACGTGATTTACCTGACCCAGACAATCCACCCACAGCAACAAGCCTTGGCAGTGTCTCATTCAAATACTCTTTAGCCAATACCAAGTAATCTCGAGCTATCTGAAGTTCCTGGTCCCGAGCATCCTCGTCTGTTTGTGCCGCAGAAATTGCGGCGCCAACATGTGCCCGAATTTGCGCCCGCATGGACAAGAATATCGGTAGCACACGATATATATCTGCCTGCTCGTCAGCGACTTCGAGATATCTATTCAATAGGAATGACGCCAAGCGACGTTGTCCGTGGAACTGTAA
>CAWUWH010000158.1:0-17025 GCA_963926035.1 uncultured Rhodospirillales bacterium | reverse complement strand
ATACCACTTGATCCAGCACCCGCAAGCCAACAAAGCACGGTGATCAACGCTTTCATTTCAGCGCTTGCCGAAATGGCAGTCTCAGGAATATAGTGCGCGTCTATGAACGAAAGTAACGCGCCATTCGGCTTTCCCCATAAGCACCTCCTCGGCATCGAGGGTCTCAATCCTATTGAAATTACTGCACTGCTTGATCGAGCCGAGAGCTATGTCGAGCAGAACCGTCAAGCCGATAAGAAAAAAGCGGTCTTGAGCGGGCGCACGATTATCAATCTGTTTTTTGAGGACTCAACCCGTACTCGCACCTCTTTTGAGCTTGCCGGTAAGCGCCTGGGTGGTGATGTCATCAACATGTCGGTTGCGACAAGCTCGGTCAAAAAGGGTGAAACCCTGATCGATACCGCAATGACGTTGAACGCCATGCATCCAGATGTACTGGTCGTCCGTCATCCAGAATCGGGCTCGGTGAAGCTGTTATCTGAAAAAGTGAACTGCGCGGTCATCAATGGTGGCGACGGATCACACGAACATCCGACCCAAGCACTCCTCGATGCGCTGACCATTCGTCGACGCATGGGAAAAATTCAAGGGCTCCGCGTTGCCATTTGTGGCGATATTCTGCATTCACGGGTTGCCCGCTCAAACATCCATCTTTTGACGACCATGGGGGCGCGCGTGCGCCTGATTGCACCGCGCACGTTGATCCCAACCGGTATCGAGCATATGGGCGTCGAGGTTTTCTACGATATGCGCGAAGGTCTGCAAGACTGCGATATCGTCATGATGCTCCGTCTTCAAAAAGAACGCATGGACGGCAACTATCTGCCTTCAGTTCGCGAATACTTCCATTTCTTTGGTCTTGATTACGCCAAACTTGAAGGTGCCAAGCCAAATGCATTGATTATGCACCCGGGTCCTATGAACCGGGGTGTCGAAATCGATAGCGAAGTTGCTGATGACTTTGGACGTAGCGCCATTCATGAACAGGTAGAGATGGGTGTCGCTGTCCGCATGGCTGCGCTGGAAATTCTTACCGCGAACCTTGAACACAATGCACAGAGGAACCTCTGATGGCTGTTAAAGGTGATCGCATGCCGGGCCGAGTTGCTTATATCAACGCACGGCTTTTAGATCCCGCAACCGGGTTGGACAAAATTGGCGGCGTCCTCACCGAGGGCGAGATGATCAAGGCTGTCGGCCCTAAAGTTACTGCGGACCTAGCCCTCGAAGGCGTGACCGTAATCGATTGCGAAGGACTTTGCCTGGCTCCTGGACTTGTCGATATGCGGGTTTACCTCGGTGAACCTGGCGAAGATTACAAAGAAACGATCGCAAGTGCGGGTCGCGCCGCAACCAAAGGCGGCATCACATCGATGGTGTGTTTGCCCAATACTGACCCCGTCATCGACGATATGTCTGTGGTTGAGTTCGTTGCCAGACGCGCACGTTTGCAAGGACTGACAAAAGTATTTCCTTATGGTGCTGTCACCAAAGGCCTGAAGGGCAAAGAGATTGCCGAGTTAGGTATGCTCGCAGAATCTGGTGCCGTCGCCTTTACGGATGGCTTCCATCCCGTAGCCAACGCACAAGTCATGCGCCGGGCCATGATGTATGCCCGCACATTTGATTTATTGATCTGTCAGCACCCAGAAGAGCCAAGCCTCGCGGTGGGTGGTGTTATGAACGCAGGCGAGACGGCGACACGCCTAGGGCTCGTTGGTATTCCACGTCAGGCTGAGATCATGATGATTGAGCGTGATATCCAGCTGGTTGAATTGACTGGTGCGCGTTTACATTTTGCACACCTGTCCATCTCTGAATCCGTTGAGGCTATTCGTCAGGCGAAAGCACGTGGTCTTCCTATTACATGCGACACAGCACCGCCCTATTTTGCACTGAACGAAGTCGCCATCGGTGATTACCGAACGTTTGCGAAACTGTCACCGCCGTTACGTGAAGAAACAGATCGTCGTGCTATTGTTGATGGCATTATCGACGGGACCATCGATTGCATTGCATCTGATCACACGCCGCAAGACGAAGAATCAAAGCGCCTGCCTTTTGCAGCTGCTGCGATGGGCGGGGTAGGTCTTGAGACATTGCTCGCTGTCGTCCTTGAACTTCACCATAACGGCCATATGTCCGTGCTGGACGCCTTGAAGTTCGTCACCTCTGCACCTGCTGACCTGCTCAAGCTTCGCGCGGGCAAACTCGTTCAAGGCCATCCAGCGGATCTTGTGATGTTTGATCTTCAGCGCGGATGGAAAGTCAGTGCTGATAAATTACTCAGCAAATCAAAGAATACACCATTCGACGGCCGCTTAATGCAAGGGGCTGTCACACGCACGGTTATTGACGGACGTACCGTTTTCGTGGCCGACTAGGCTTATGAACGATCTTGATCCAAACATGTTGATCGCCCTTGCGGCATTCGCTGGCTATTTGCTGGGTTCCATTCCGTGGGGTCTCGTCCTGACACGGATGGCTGGTCTCGGTGATATCCGTAAAATTGGCTCTGGTAATATTGGTGCCACGAATGTTTTGCGCACCGGCCACAAGTTTCTGGCTTTTTTAACGTTGATCCTCGACGCCTCAAAGGGCGCTGTCGCTGCGTTGATCTTTATGCAATTTTACGAAGTCGCAGGCATTGTCGCTGGCTTTGCTGCTGTGCTCGGACACAATTTCTCAATCTGGCTTAAATTCCAGGGCGGCAAAGGTGTTGCGACATCTTTGGGTGCGATCCTGATAGTATCGTGGCCGGTTGGTGTCCTTACATGCTGCGCATGGCTGATTATCGCAGGTACGTTCAGGTTTTCCTCAGCAGCGTCGATGGGATCCCTGGCCGCTGCCCCCATCATCACATGGTGGTTTAGTGGCAACACCACCATCATGATCATGACGGCAGGATTGGCCGTTCTTACAATGGTACGCCACAAAGAGAATATTGTTCGCCTTATTCGCGGCGAAGAGACCAGGATTGGTCAGAAGAAAGATAAAACCGAATAACGCGTCTGTCATTTATAGCGACATTCCTGCCAATCGCAGTGATCCGGGTTGACCAAATCATCACGAAGCCCCCAATGTAATACCTGCTTTTGATGCACCAAATATGGAGGCTGCGCTATGTCTAAACCAATTATCGAAATCCATTATTGTCGCACATGCCGATTTATTCTTCGCGCAACCTGGATGGCACAAGAACTGCTATTCACATTTGGTGACGACATCAGCGGGCTCATGCTTGTGCCTGATGATGGCGGGACATTTCGTATCCAGTCCGCAGATGGCACGGTGATCTTTGATCGCAAAACTGAGGGTGGACGTTTTCCAGAAAGCAAAGAACTGAAACAACGCGTACGTGATATCATCGCACCCAGCAAAGACCTGGGTCATTCTGACACTGATAAAGACTAAGGAGCGGTTATATGTGTGATCAAATCACATCGGGCACAGCGGTGCCGACTACTTTTATCGAGAACGAGCGCACCCGTGTAACAGAATGGCGATTTAAAAATCGTGGTGATAGCACGGGTTGGCATCGTCACGAGTATGATTATGTCATCGTGCCGTTATTTGATGGCCAGCTGGAAATTAATACAGGCGCCGATGAGCTCACGATTGCACCGATGCAAAATGGTGTGCCGTATTTCCGTGAAGTCGGTGTCGAACACGACGTCATCAACGGTAACGACTTTGAATGTGCCTTCGTTGAGATTGAATTTCTGAAATAGCATCCCCAAATGAGATAGATCATGAATTTTATTATTCGAAATGCCACCGTATACGATGGCTCCGGCGCTGAACCCACGTCTGATAGGGATGTATGGGTCAAAAACGGGAAGATTTGTAATATTGGCTCAGGCCTGGATGCCGCTGGTGCTGAAGAGATCGATGCAGCTGGCTTAGCTCTCATGCCCGGCATTATTGATACACACACGCATTTCGATGCGCAGATCACCTGGGACCCAAGTGTCCGTCCTTCCCCAGCCTTAGGTGTCACCACCATCGTCATGGGGAACTGTGGTTTCACTATTGCCCCCTGCAAGGAACGCGACCGTGATTTGGTCATGAAGAACCTAACACAGGTTGAGGGCATGTCGCTTGAAGCTTTGCGCGAAGGCATCGATTGGGGTTTTGAGACATTCCCTGAATACATTTTAATGCTGGCTGAAAAAGGCACCGTACCGAACGTCGCATGCTTCTTAGGGCATAGCTCTATCCGCACGTATGTGATGGGTGCCGCCGCGACTGAGCGCGCTGCAAACGATGCTGAAATTGACGAGATGTGCGCAATTATTGAACAAGGTATGGCCGCAGGTGCTGTTGGTTTTGCAACGTCTACAGCACCCCAACACAACGGCTGGGCGGGTGTGCCAATGCCGTCTCGCTTGGCAGACGACAAAGAATTACTGGCACTGGTCCAGGCCATGGCGAAATCGGGTCGTGGCATTTTTATGCTGACCAAGGGCAACCGCACAGATGTGCCTTACCTTGAAGACCTGGCCAAAAAAACTGGGCGACCCATCATGATTGCCGCCTTGCTGCACAATTCGACCAAGCCGACAGGTACACTGGACGAATTGGCGCAGATCGCAGATGCACGCGCACGCGGTCATAAGCTGTGGGGGCAAGTATCCTGCTGTCCGCTGACAATGGATTTCACAATGAAATCCGCCTACCCACTTGAAGGATTCAACAGTTGGCAGCCGTTGATGAAACTTTCCAAAGAAGATTTGAAGCAACGGCTTGGCGATCCTAATTGGCGTCAATCTGTCAGAGATGAACTGGCCTCGCCTGCAGGCGTGCGCTTGTTCAATGGCGAATGGAATAAGATCGAAGTCACCGAGGCTGCGACTGATGATTACCGAGACCTTGAGCACCGGACTTTGGGCGACGTCGCATCAGAGCGCGGTGTTGATCCTCTTGATCTCATGCTTGATGTCGCCATTGCCGAAGATCTCGAAACAATCTTCACAGCTGTGCTCTTGAATTCTGACGAGGACGCCGTTGGTAAAATGCTGACGCACCCGGCGGCTTCTGTTGCCCTATCGGATGCTGGCGCGCATTTGACGTTTTTCTGTGACGCTGGATTTGGTCTCAAACTGCTTGGTCACTGGTCACGCGATCTGGGCAAGATGAGCATGGCCGCCGCCGTGCACGAGTTAACCGGCAAGCCTGCATCTATCTTCAACATCTCAGGACGTGGATTGATCAAGGTCGGCCATGCCGCCGACTTGATGGTGTTTGAACCAAGCACCGTCGATCGTGGCACCAAAAAACGTATCTTTGATTTGCCCGCTGGCGCGCATCGCCTGACAACCGACGCCGTTGGTGTCGTTGGCGTTTGGATCAACGGTAATCAGGTCGCAACATTGGATGGGCTTATCGACGATGTTGCGAATGTTGGCGACGTCATCACAGAATTCTCGATTTCATGACAAAGGAACAATGATATGAGCAACGCAACCATTGCGATTTTGATGCCTGGCGACATGGGGCACGGCGTCGGCCTTGTTCTGCGCCAGCACGGTCATGAAGTCATTACGTCTTTAGTCGGTCGCTCCGAGCGATCACGAAAACTCTCTGAAGCGGGGCAGCTTAAAGACGTTGGCGATCTCGACGCGGTGGTAAGCGAAGCCGATGTGATTTTATCGATCTTACCACCCACATCTGCACCTAAACTCGCAGAAGACGTTGGTGCTGCCATGGCACGTAAGGGCAAAACGCCCGTGTATGTTGATTGCAATGCGATCTCACCCGGCACAGCGACAGAATTATCAGCACATATCACCAATGCAGGCGCGACTTTTATTGATGCAGGAATCATTGGCCTAGCCCCCAATAAAAGCAAGTCATCGCGGTTCTATGTCTCAGGACCAGACACGAGTGCGATGGAAGCACTGGATGGCAAAGGCTTTGAAGTGATTAATCTGGGCCCAGATATCGGGCAGGCATCAGCAATGAAGATGGTCTATGCAGGACTCACCAAAGGCAGTTGGACACTTTGGACATCCGTCCTGTTGACCGCTCAACAGAACAACTTGTTGGAGCCGCTTATTACAGAGTTTGAACATTCCCAAGGTGCTAATCTGGCTGCGATGCGGAGCAAAGTTCCGTTTCTGCCTGCGGACAGTGGCCGCTGGATTGGTGAAATGGAAGAGATCTCCAAGACATTCTGCGAAGCAGATGTGAGCGGTGACTTTCATGATGGCGCTGCATGGATGTTCCAACTGATGAGCGAAACACCGTTTGCGTCTGAAACGCGCGAAACCCTCGATACCAGCCGCACCCTTGAAGACAGTGTCAAAGCCTACGCTGAGGCGTTGGCAAACCGAAAGGACGCCTGAGCGGCGTTGCTCTTCGAACGGGTCGCCTTCAGCGTACGTTGGGTCTAGTCGCGATCAAGAATGCCAAGTAACGCGGCTTCAAATTCTTCAGAGCGCTCATACATCACCCAATGCCCGGCATCTTCAATGATATCGAACGGCACATCTTTTTGGTGCTCAGCAAAAATATCACGGCGTTTGAGGATTTCATCTCGACCCCCCCCCGTCGCATCATGAACACCCCAAATGCCGGCAAGCTTGGCTTTAATCTCCGGCAATGCCTCAACCAGATGATTACCAAGCGACATCGGGCGTGAGCGCACACGCGATTTGGCAACGTTTTTCCGGTGCGTATAAACAGCAAGATCATCAATATTTGAGACTTCAGAGAGCATCAGAATTTGCAAATTCTCATAGTGAATTTCGTTCTTTTCAGCATCGCTCATGTCCTTTTCAGGTACGCGTATACCCAGAACACGAACGTGCAAACCGTCAAAGCCACTCGCACCGACGGCGATGTAATGACGCATCCTGTCACCGATGATTGCCGCGACACGAGACCCGATCAATCCGCCAAAGCTAAATCCTGCGAGATCAAACACTGTGCCCTGTCCAATAACTGCATCCAGACCATCACAGATCGGGCGGGCAAGGTTATCAGGCGTTAACTCACCCGGCGCCGATGCACTGTCACCAAGGCCAGGCATGTCGCAAGTAACCACAAGGCGGGTCTTGGATAATCTCTCAACATTTGCAATCCAATGCGTCCACGAACCAAATCCACCATGCAATAGAATCAATGGAGGATTCGCTGTCGCCTTCCCCCAGACTTGCCATTCCATCTCGCCATTACCGCATGGCGTACGGACAATTTGAGCTTGAGATAAGAGGTTATCAACAATGGTTTTTGGATCGTTAGGCATTCGAATAGTCTCCTTTGAGGCGCAAAAGATGTCGGAAAGAAAGCAGAGAGACAAGACTAACTTCATAGCCGAATCGATAAACAACGCACAGGCTTTTTCTATTTTATGCGCTCTCGCTATCCCAAGGCCCAAAGCTCGCCAAAGAAGGGGGTGAATGGAGCCGGGATGCAAAATCAACACGTGACCGCGTGTGTTTGCATTGCGACACACCTGCACTCGTGGATTTAGCTGAGGATATTGACGCCAGACGCCGTTTTGAAGAACTTGAAAATGAGTTTGAGCGCCATGAGCGCCTTCGATAAGCCTTAGCGCTGACGCTCTAGCACCGCACAGAAAAAGCCATCCGTACCTGCTGATGCAGGTGATAACCTAAGACACGGCCCCGATGGGGGCGGCGGACCGCCAACAGTTTCAGACCAGACTTCGTCAATTGGGATCGGCTGAAATTCTGGCTTCTTTTCCACAAACCATTCGAGCTGCTGCTCGTTCTCTTCTTGTAAAAGTGAACACGTCACATAAATCAAACGACCATGCGGCTTCACCAATTCGGCGGCACTTAACATAATACGCTGTTGGTTCTCACGAATTTCAGCCAGTCGCTCCGGCGTGAAGCGCCACCGCGCATCCGGGTTGCGTCGCCAGCTCCCAGTCCCTGTGCATGGCACATCGAGCAGAACCCGATCTGCAAATCCTTTATGTTCTTCAACCCACGGTTCATCAACCGCAGCAATCGCACGTCGGCGCACCTGAACTGCACCTGCACGCTTTAGGCGGGGTGTCATCCGGTCCATCCGATACCGTGAAATATCTAGTGCGAAAAGGCGGCCTGACAAACGACCTTCATCCGCCATAGCGGCGGCGAGCGCCAAAGTCTTACCGCCTGCACCCGCACAATAATCGACAACGGTCATGCCAGGCTTGGCACCACACAGCATAGAAACAAGCTGTGAGCCCTCGTCCTGAACTTCAACAAGCCCTTCCTTAAAGGCCCGGGTCCCACCCAAGCGTACCTTGCCTTCAACACGAATACCTAACGGAGAAAGTGATGTCGGCGCGCACGTGATATAATCTTCTTGAAGGCGTGCCAGTGCATCCTCAGGCGTGCCTTTAATTGTATTTACCCGTAAGTCCAGCGGTGCGACTTGATTGAGTGCAGACATCTCTTGTTCAAGCTTATCACCCCACAGCGCACGAAAAGGTCGGTCCATCCATTCAGGGTATTCAAGGCGAACATGGTCCGGCATATCGCGGTTGAGCAGCGGCCGACCATAAAGTGCTTCTGCAAGCTCGGCTTCTGGGTCGCTCAGCAACTCGGGACAATGGCGCGTGCCCGTAAACATCGCTTTGACGTCGTCCGGAGATTTGCGTTCTTCTAAAATCAGAAAAGAGATCGCACGAAGCCTGGAATTGGTTTCTAAACCAAGACCCGTTCGCTCAACCCACCAATCAAGCTTGGCGCGACGGCGAAGCACGTCATAGACCCGCCCCCCAACATCACGTCGGTCGCCGGAGCCTGCATATCGTCTTGAACGGAAATACCCATCGATAATCTGATCCGGCGCTTGATCATCAGCATCAATCGCCGTCAGCAATTCAATAGTTGCTTTAACCCGTGCGCACGGGGTCATGTCTTGCCCCTACCCGTCAGAACGGTAATTAGGTGCCTCGCGGGTGATGGTAATATCGTGAACATGACTTTCGCGGAGACCGGCATTGGTGATCCGACGGAAGCTCGCGTTCTCACGTAATTCATTAATCGTCCCACATCCTGTATAGCCCATCGCAGAGCGCAAACCACCGGTTAGCTGGTGAATGATATTGCCAATCGATCCTTTGTAAGGGACGCGTCCTTCAACACCTTCTGGGACAAGCTTGAGGCTATCCGAGACTTCTTCTTGAAAATATCGATCTGCAGAACCACGAGCCATCGCACCCAATGAGCCCATACCACGGTAGGCCTTATAAGATCGACCCTGGAACAATAAGACTTCGCCTGGGCTTTCATCAGTACCCGCAAATAACGAACCGATCATCACGGCATCGGCACCCGCTGCAATCGCTTTGGCGATATCGCCAGAATACTTGATCCCGCCGTCGGCAATACATGGAATGCCTGATTTGCGGCATTCCTCAGCAGTTTCCAGCACAGCCGTAAACTGCGGCATACCAACACCGGCAACCATACGTGTCGTACAAATTGTACCAGGACCAATACCAATTTTGATACAATCCGCACCTGCGTTTATCAGTGCTTTGGCCGCATCAGGCGTCACAACGTTACCGACAATAACCTGCGAAGCATTCGAAAGCTTTTTGATTTCACTCACAGAACTTACGACACCGGCTGAATGACCATGCGCAGTATCAACAACGACAACGTCACACCCTGCATCTAATAACGCCGCAGCACGTTCACGTCCCGCGTCGCCCACACCTGTTGCCGCAGCAACACGAAGACGGCCATGCGCATCTTTACACGCATTTGGAAAACGTTCTTCTTTTTCCATATCCTTGACGGTGATCAGACCGACACAGCGATAATCATCATCAACGACAATTAATCTCTCAATCCGGTATTGATGCAACAAACGGCGCGCTTCTTTACCATCAACGCCTTCTTTGACCGTAATCAAAGGCATTTCAGCAGTATTCCGCGTCATCAGTTCACTGACAGGTTGACTGGGATTGCTGGCAAACCGAATGTCACGGTTGGTCAAAATACCAACCAGAATATTGCTCTGGCGCTCAACAACTGGCATGCCAGAAAAACCAGTTTCTGCCTTCAGGCGGAGCGCATCAGCCAATGTCTGATCAGGATGAATAGTCAGTGGGTCTGAAACCATGCCACTTTCAAACTTTTTGACGCGCCGGACTTCGGCCGCCTGTTCTTCGATCGTCATGTTTTTATGTAAGACCCCGATGCCTCCAGCCTGTGCCATTGCGATGGCAAGCTGATGCTCCGTCACTGTATCCATCGCTGCTGAAATCAGCGGGATATTCAACGAGATTTCTTTGGTCAAACGGGTTCGGGTGTCGGTATTATCAGGCAGCACATGAGATGCGGCTGGAATTAACAACACGTCGTCAAAAGTTAGTGCTTCTTCAATCTTGGGCGGTGCCATGACGCCTCCGATCTTGAGTTGTGGCGTTGACGCGTCATCATACACACGACTTTCTCTTTCACAAGCTTCCTGAGCGATATCGATTACGATATGCAGAAGTATATGAAATTATTTAAGAAAATTGTATTCTCTAGCAACTTAAGCCGCTTTATTTTCGCCTCGGAACCCCATAGCAACCAAATAGAACTCAGCCGAGTCGCTACGGCTCGCTTTCGGCTTTGCATGCTTAACCGTCTTGAAATTACGCTTCAGTTCCACAAGCAGGTCATTTTCTGCCCCACCCTGCAGCACTTTTCCAACAAATGTACCGCCGGGCGCCAGAACGTCGAAAGCGAACTCAGCCGCAACTTCCAACAACCCCATAATGCGCAAATGGTCCGTATGCGGATGCCCAGTCGACGATGCCGCCATGTCGCTTAGAACGATGTCCGCAGGGCCATTAATCAAGGCCTTAAGACGATCCGGCGCATCGTCATCCATGAAATCACCCTGAATCAGATCTGCACCAGCAACGGGGTCAATTTCTAAAAGATCAATGCCCACCACATGGCCGCTTTTACCCAAGCGCTCCATCGTGACCTGTGTCCATCCACCAGGCGCCGCGCCAAGATCAATGATCTTGAGGCCTTTCTTGAGGAACTTAAATTTCTCGTCGAGCTCAATCAGCTTGAATGCCGCGCGCGACCGATAGCCTAAGCGCTTTGCTTCTTGAACATAAGGATCATTCAATTGACGTTGCAGCCAACGGGTTGAGGACAGTCGCCGTCCCTTTGCGGTTTTCACACGCGTATGCAGGCCCCGGCTTGCTGCGCTGGGATCGCCTGATCCTTTTTTGCCACTTTTACCGCTGCCACGTGCCATCAATTTATTCCCGTCTTATTCGTCATATTTCAAAAATACCACGTTGTAGTTTAGGCCCGAATTTGTCGTGGCCATCCGCCGCCATTAATTCCGCAAGAATACCTTCTCGAATACCGCGGTCCGCAACCCCAAGCTTGCCAACCGGCCAGCGTTCGCACACCGCGCGGAGAACAGCCAGCCCCATCAACATTAAATCGCCACGCCCGAAACCAAGGCAAGGATGCGCAATTCTCTCTTCACATGTCATCCCGGCTAATCGAGCGCCGATCAAACGGATACTTTCGAACCGCATCTCAAGTCCATCGACACGGTTGCGCTTATAGCGTGGTAATTCGAGGTACATTGCGCCCAATGTCGTCACAGTACCAGAGGCACCCACCATGCGCACGGCATTCGCAGCAATTGCCTGAGAAATACCGTTTCTTTGATCAAATGGCTGCAGATGTTGATCAACCCGCTTCAAAAGCGCTTCAAAAGTCTCGCTTGGTAACGATTCCGCACCGAACTCATCCCTTAAAGATACCACACCAAACGGCAGTGAGATCATATCAATCATGCGCGCCGGTTCACCCCGAGGTGTCGCGATCCACATTATTTCCGTTGAGCCACCGCCAATATCAAACACCAACGCGTGCGCATAACCTTTGCGTAACAAGTCTCCACATCCGGCAACTGTAAGTGCAGCCTCTTCAGATGGATCAATGACCTCAAGCTCGATACCGGTCTCGCGTTTGATTAGATCAAGAAACGCATCAACGTCCTGAGCTTGCCGACATGCTTGCGTCGCAACCGCACGAGCAGCAACAGGCCCGTAATTCGCCATGCGTTCAGCGCAATTCCTGAGCGCTGCAACAGTTCGATCAATAGCACTTTGCTGAAAACGACCGGTTTCTGAAACCCGGTCTCCTAATCGTACGACTTTCGAAAACCCATCAATGACATGGAAACCTGCATCATCGGGTACAGCGACCAGCAATCGACAGCTGTTCGTCCCCAAATCAATTGCCGCATATCGTTTACGACAATCATCAGATTTCACTTTGCGCCCAGTCTGCGGCGCATATTGATTTTCCAAACCAGGTTTCACGACGTCTCCAACGGACCAGTAACGCTTAGCCACATATTATGCTGATTAACATAGGTTCACTAGGTCATATTTAAAAGGATGCTATGGCGCGATGGCTAAGGCGCAGCCCAGCGGGATGCTTCCTTAACGTCGACTGGATGGGTTCTTGCATAAATTTCTCGGGAAATTCTTAAACGGCCCAATGCCTCATCAATCTTGCCGGGGGCCAACAAAATACCAAAATCTGGAGGCACGCTCTTTTCTTTTGGTGTGTATATCCGCTCAAGCATTATGGCGCCCAAGTTTGGCTTGAAATGCGAACCATCTGTGTACCACTTCATCGGTGAGCCATCCCTTGGCACAGGCTCGGTCGTAATACTGTTATGCCCCGAGAAATCCCAAACCGGAAACGGCGATGCATTAACCCGTGCCGCCTCTTCCAACGTTATCTGAACAAGAGCCCGTTTCCAGTCTTCCCAGGTTTGCCACATACCACCTGCATACATGACTTCCCAAATACGCGCATGGCTTGGGGATATGGTGATCCGAAGATCAATTTTCTTATCGTGAGCGAGGCGCACCATTCGTCGGAACATCTGCAATGGGGACGTCTGATCAGCTGGATCTGTCACATCCCAGCGTGATGGAGTGCCCGACTTCCACGCAGTGACGCCAAACATTCTTTCCATATAGCCAAATTGTTGGAGATGGCTTTTCTTGGTCCGCAGCCAACCGGCCTCACTCCGCCATCCACTTGACCCATCTGGCTGTTGAACCAAAATATCGTCGCGGTCCTGTCGCGTAATGGTGCGAAGGCTGGATCGCAACGTATCCCAAGCAAACAATGTACGCAGAGGCTCAAGATCATCCGGCGCATTCGAAACGCCGTCCTCACTCGTTAAAAGTCGCTCTTCAGAAAATCCAGATCTGGTCACCCAGTCCCGATCAAACATCCAAAAATCCAGAGCAAGCAATGTATGGCGAACGGAGCCAAGTTCAACGGCGTGCTCAAAATAACGCATCGCCTCATAAAGGTATCCACCGTACAAGCTCAGATTATAAACAGGTGACGCATCCTTGGGCCATGCTGCGTGGTTTGTAGGCACGCTAAGTAAGGCGCGGGACGAGCCAACAATCAGACCTGTCGGTGGAGACTGACGCACCTGAAATGCTTTAACCATGCGAACATGCTTATCAACATCCGCCTTGATTTCGTTAAAGCCTGTGATTTCTGGCCCAGGAAAAAGCCCATAGGGATCGACAACAAAATTGAAGGCACCTAGCAATGCATAGATGGCAAATGCGACGCCAAGAAAAGCTGATAAATATCGACGGGATTGACGTTTCATCATTGCCTAGAACCGAAAATACAAAAATTCGCTGACCTGCGTCAGCATCAAGAAAGCAATCAGGGCAAGCACTCCGGCACCTATTGCCCAAGGCATAGTGGGTCGCCAGCGATACCATCTTGGCACAGGCGTACCCGGAATGTTCAGCGCCGGCGCATAAGCGCGCATCAATTCGTAAATATTTGGCAACATCACAGCGACGACCATGCCGACGGCGATCCATCGCCAAGCCCGACCAGCGATTGGCTGTTCATCAAGCATCGCCATTTCAGTGAGCCCCAGCAACGGCCAGATATCGTTCACCCCACTCAACCCGGTCAAAACCACCAGTGCCCCATCAAACGTATCCGCACGGAAAAACACCCATGCAATCGACACTGCAATGAACGTCATGGACCAACCAACGCATCTCATCCCGATGCTGGTCCCGGTCCAGCCGCGCCCAGCACAAAAACGCCGCCACCCATGATTGATCACAAGATAAAATCCGTGCAAGCCACCCCAGACAATGAATGTCCAGCCTGCCCCATGCCAAAGGCCACCCAACAACATCGTCACCATCAAGTTTATATGGCGACGCGTAGGGCCTTTACGATTTCCACCAAGCGGTAGGTATAGGTAATCTCGAAGAAATCGGCTTAGCGTGATGTGCCAGCGACGCCAGAAATCGATGATGCTCGTGGCACGGTATGGTGAGAAGAAGTTAATGGGGAGCTTTACACCAAACAGCCGGGCCAAGCCCACCGCCATATCTGAGTACCCGGAAAAATCGAAGTAAATCTGCAAGGTGTAAGCGAGCGTGCCTGACCAGGCGCGAGCAAAGCTCAACACGCCGCCAGCCTCCGCATCAGCAAAAACCGGGCTCGCATACAATGCCAAATGGTCAGCAAGAACAACCTTTTTAAACAAACCCGCAGCGATAAGCGTCAATCCGATGATGACATTTATGCTTTTGAGTTTTTGCCCAAAAGCTCGCTCGTATTGCTGCATCACTTCGCTGTGGTGGACGATCGGTCCGGCAATAAGTTGCGGAAAGAACGTCACGAACAAAGCATACTTGAAGAAATCTGTCTCGCCTGCCTGACCTCGATGACAGTCGACCAAGTAAGCAATTTGCTGGAACGTGAAAAATGAAATCGCCAGGGGCAGAGCGACATCAATAAAGCCAATACTTGATCCGGAAACCGCATCAAAAATACCCGCAAAAAAGCCTAGGTATTTAAACCAGATGATAAGGCCAAGGTTAAATGTCAGGCCCGCAAATAAAATCTGAGGACTAGGCGTACCCGATCTCGTGGCACGGCTGAGTGCACCACCAATCACAAAGTTTGCAACGACCGAACTCAAAAGCAAAAGCAGATAGACCGGGTTCCACCAACCATAAAAGGTCAGGGACATCGCAAGCAGCCACAGCAATGCCGCACGACCGTGTCCGCGCGAGGTCAGGACCGCAAAGCCAGCCAGACACAACGGTAAAAACGCGAATAAAAAAATGTACGAGTTAAAAAGCATCCGCTCTTCGTCTTTAACTTGGCGCGTTAAAATAATTTAAAAGAAAGAAAAGTGCGCCGGATAAAAGCGCGGATGCGGGCACCGTAATGATCCATGCAGCAGCGATAGAGAATGCATGTTGGCGTCGGACCAGTTTTCTTTTGCGCTGTTTTTTCCACTTCTTGAAAAGCTTGCCTTCATCGACTTCAGAAAGGCCTTCCGCGCTCATGGGCACTGGAGTCTTTGTCGAACTTGAGGTGCGGTTGGTAATCGCTTCGCGTAAAAATCCAACACCAAAGACGGCGCCAATGGCAATATGCGTCGAGCTTACCGGCAAGCCCATGCCAGATGCGATGATCACGGTAATCGCTGCCGACAAGGCAACACAAAAAGCCCGAACCTGATTGAGCTTGGTAATTTTCTCGCCAACAAGTTTAATAATCTTCGGGCCAAACAAGGCCAATCCAACCGAAATGCCAACGGCGCCAATAATTAAAACCCAAATAGGCAGGGACGCCTTGGTTGCAATTTCACCCGACCCCAAGGCATTTACGATTGCAGCCAATGGACCCACTGCGTTCGCAACATCATTCGATCCATGCGCAAACGACAACATCGCAGCCGAACAAATCAGCGGCACCGTAAACAATGTCGCGACAGACTTTCTTTTGTTTTCCATATGCTGTGATGCGCGTGCGACACGTCTCCGTGTCCAAACGTAAGAGACAAAGAATATGCCACCAGCAATCAGCACGACCATCGCTGAATCGGGCTTCCAGATACGTTTTAGCCCTTTGAGCATCAAGTATGCTGAGAAAGTCCCAGCCAGGATGGCAACCAACACGGGCACCCACCGACGCGCAGCAGCAAGCTTATCGTCTTTGAATAAAATCGCGAATTTTATAAACGTCAGGAACAACGCTGCAATAACGCCACCTAATAACGGCGAGATAACCCAGCTTGCGGCAATCGCGCTCATTACCGGCCAATTGACGGCACTAAATCCAGCAGCTGCAATCCCGGCTCCCATCACACCGCCAACAATAGAGTGTGTCGTTGAAACGGGTGCACCAATATATGTCGCCAGGTTTACCCAAAGCGCAGCTGCCAAAAGTGCCGACATCATCGCCCACACAAAAACATCAACGTCTGTGATCGAGTCCGTTGATATGATCCCCTTTGAGATCGTCGAGACGACTTCTCCACCTGCAAGCAATGCCCCCGCCGCTTCAAAGATAGCAGCAATAACCAGCGCCCCCATTAACGTCAGTGCTTTTGATCCCACAGCAGGACCAACATTGTTCGCAACATCATTGGCGCCAATATTCATCGCCATGTAGCCACCAATGACTGCGGCTGCGACAAGTATGGCACTGGCCTCGCCACCGGAATAAATGTAGGTGAAAATCCAGACACCAATCAGGAAGATGAGCCCAAAACCAAGGTTGTAAATATTGCTACCGACTTCTTGCGTGGCTTTTTCAAGTTGAACGATGCGCTTAAGATCTTTATCGACAGCCCGGGATTTAAATCCGCTGGCACTGTCCTGGTCTTTGTTGCCGAATAACGCCATTCAATTAGGCCTAGTCAGTTGATCTGGATTGCTTAGCGCGCATGTTTTGCAGCGCTCGAGCTTAACAAAACTGTCATATTGTTAACGAAATAAAAAGACGGATACACGATAGATGGTGTTAGAATAACGTTTCGTGCACCGAACATAGTGTTTTGACGGCGAAATCAACCGGAGACCGACGCAATGCCCTCTATGAAAGTTTTGCAATCCGCCGCATTAGCTTATCGATTCGAAGACAACACACCAAAAGTGCTGATGATTACATCGCGCAACAGTGGGCGTTGGATTTTGCCAAAAGGGCACATTGAGAAAGG
>CAWUWH010000157.1:0-3637 GCA_963926035.1 uncultured Rhodospirillales bacterium | reverse complement strand
AGTTGTTTGGACTATTAATACAGGAGCTGGCGTGCCGTTCCGTCGACGAGAAAAGCAATGATCCGAAATGAATATCCAACATTAGATTTTGGTCTTGGCGAAGACGCCGATATGCTCAGGCAATCTGTGAGTGGCTTTGCTGCGGATGAAATTGCTCCGCGCGCGGCTGATATTGATCGAGACAATGATTTTCCAAAAGATTTATGGCGTAAAATGGGCGACACGGGTCTGCTTGGCATTACAGCTGCCGACGAGTACGGCGGGGCGGGGATGGGCTACCTTGAGCATTGTGTGGCCATGGAAGAGATCAGCCGTGCTTCTGCCTCAGTAGGGCTTAGTTATGGCGCACATTCGAACTTGTGCGTCAATCAGATCAATCGCAACGGCAACAAAGATCAAAAAGATCGTTATCTCTCAAAGCTCATCAGTGGAGAACATGTCGGTGCCTTGGCAATGAGTGAGCCGAGTGCTGGTTCAGATGTTGTCGGTATGCGGCTTCGTGCAGAAAAGAAGGGCGACCGTTATACGCTCAACGGCAACAAGATGTGGATCACAAACGGACCCGATGCAGATACCTATGTGATCTATGCAAAAACCGATATGGATGCGGGACCTAAGGGGATTACCGCATTTCTGGTTGAGCGTGGGTTTGGTGGATTCAGTCAGGCGCAGAAACTGGATAAGCTCGGGATGCGTGGATCAAACACATGCGAGTTAGTCTTCGAAGACGTCGAAGTTCCCGAAGAGAATATTCTTGGTGGCTTGGGTAAGGGCGTCAACGTCCTGATGAGTGGTCTGGACTATGAGCGCGCAGTGTTGGCAGCAGGACCCCTTGGTATCATGCAAGCCTGTATGGACGAGGTCATTCCTTACCTGCACGAACGAAAGCAGTTTGGAAAACCTATTGGTGAGTTTCAGTTAATGCAGGGCAAGCTGGCCGACATGTACACAACGATGAACGCATCCAAGGCTTATGTTTATGCGGTCGCGCGTGCATGTGATGCAGGTCGAACGACACGAAAAGATGCTGCCGGTGCTATTTTGTATGCCGCTGAAAAAGCCACGTGGATGACACTTGAAGCGATCCAATGTTTAGGTGGGATGGGATATATAAACGACACACCAACGGGCCGTTTATTACGCGATGCAAAGCTATACGAAATTGGCGCAGGCACATCTGAAATCCGCCGCTGGCTGATTGGCCGTGAACTTTTTGAAGAGACGTCTTGAGTGGCTCTTAAATATAATAACGAGGTATCGAATGTCTGAACATGGTGGCGGTGGAGACGGTGGCCCCGTATTCATAGACGTTTACGGAACGTCAAAACGACTTGGTCTTGAACTTCCCAATAAAGATAATGGATCTCACGGTTTTGAAGGCCCCCATCCAGATGGCCCGTTTTGGCTGCGCACCTTAAAAGGCGAAGTCCCATTATGGGTTGTTTTCTGGGGCGGCTTTTTTTGTGGGCATGGTATTGTGCTTGCGCTCTCGGTTGCTGTCATGCTGGTCGGCGTGATCATGGGGATTTCCATGGATCCAGAGCGCAATGCTGAATCATTAAATGCAGCGAAAGTTATTATTGGTTTGATGGGCACATTGATGACTGTGTTCGGTACTTGGGCTGTGATCTCGGTGTGGCGCTGTGCCAAGCATGCAGAAAAACTTAAATGGAACATCGTGGCACGGAGCATTGTCGTTGCTTATGTATGTGTTTGGTCATTTACGATTTGGGAAATTCTAGCCTAACAAAGTTTGTTAAATTCAGGAGATATTTATGCACGAAGATCCAATTGTTATTGTTGGCGCCGCCCGGACTCCAATGGGAGGATTCCAGGGAAGCTTGAGCGATATGACGGCACCGGAACTCGGTGGTGCTGCGATCAAAGCGGCTGTCGAACGTGCCAGGTGCAAGCCTGAAGATATCGAAGATGTCGTAATGGGCTTGTGTCTTTTTGCAGGGCTTAAACAAGCACCTGCCAGGCAGGCCGCGCATAATGCGGGTCTGCCGTGGAGCACAGGATGCACGACGTTATCCAAAATGTGTGGTTCTGCCATGAAGGCAATGATGCTGGCACATGATAATATTCTAGCCGGCTCGCATGACGTCATGGTGGCGGGCGGCATGGAGAGTATGACCAACGCGCCGTACATTTTACCCAAAGCACGTAAAGGCTATCGACTGGGGCATGGAGATCAGGTGAAAGACCACATGTTCATTGATGGTCTTGAAGATGCCTATGATGAAGGCCGATTGATGGGAACGTTCGCTGAGGATACTGCGCAGCATTATCAGTTCACGCGTGAGCAGCAGGATGACTTCGCAATCGAGAGTCTCAACCGTGCGAAGAAGGCGATCGAAGACGGTACCTTCAAAAGCGAGATTGAGGCCGTTACATTCTCAACCCGCAAAGGTGATGTGACTGTCGACAGTGACGAGCAACCTTACAACGCGAACATCTATAAAATTCCAACATTGAAACCTGCATTCCGAAAAGGTGGAACGGTGACGCCTGCGAACTCATCGTCGATTTCAGATGGTGGTGCAGCGCTGGTTCTCATGAAACGTTCAGAGGCTGAGAAGCGCGGTCTGACTCCACTCGCAGTCATCCGTGCACATGCAACGCATGCAAACGAACCGGCATGGTTTACAACCGCACCCGTTGGTTCCATCGAGAAAGTCTTGAGCAAAGCCGGTTGGGGAAAAGGCGATGTTGATTTATTTGAAATCAATGAGGCTTTTGCAGTGGTTGCGATGGCGGCAATGCGGGAACTGGATATTCCTCATGACAAGGTCAACGTGCATGGCGGTGCTTGTGCACTCGGGCATCCGGTCGGCGCATCAGGTGCACGTATCATCGTGACGCTGATGAATGCGTTGCAAAAGTACGATCTTAAAAAAGGCGTCGCGTCATTGTGTATTGGTGGTGGCGAAGCAACGGCTGTTGCCATTGAAAGATTAAACTGATGTCGCGACGTTTAATCTCGTCCGGATCTGAGTTTGAAAAAACGATTGGGTATTCTCGCGCCGTTGTCGACGGTGAATGGGTATTCGTTTCTGGCACGACAGGATTTGATTATGCCGCAGGCACGATCTCTGAAGATGTTGCAGAACAAACCCGACAAACTTTGCGCAATATTGATGCCGCGCTTATCGAAGCCGGTGCATCGATGACTGACATTGTGCGCGCCAACTATATCATAACAGATCGTGATGATTGGCCGGTTGTGAGCGCCGAGCTGGGAAATGTGTTTGGAGATATACGACCTGCTGCGACAGCAATTATTGCAGGGCTCGTTGATCCACGTATGAAAGTTGAAATTCAAGTTACGGCAAAATGCCAAACCACGGAGATATAAATGCCAACAGTATTAATTACCGGTGCCAATCGCGGCCTCGGACTCGAGTTTGCAAAACAATACGCAGCTGACGGTTGGACGGTGATCGGGACATGTCGAAACCCGATTGGTGTCGGCGAGTTGGCCGAGATCGAAGGCGATGTTTCTGTCTATGGTCTCGACGTTATGAATACACCGTCAGTGACGCGATTTGTTGAAGACCTTAAAGGTCGGCCCATTGATGTTTTGATCAATAACGCAGGCATCTATGGCCCAAAGCCAGTCAAAGCTGCGGACTTA
>CAWUWH010000156.1:0-4865 GCA_963926035.1 uncultured Rhodospirillales bacterium | reverse complement strand
AAAATGGGTGTTGCACCCGTCAATGCAACAGCGTGGACAGTGGCCGCATGCGTCATGGCTGGAACAATAACTTCATCGCCGGGACCAACACCAAGATCGAGCCAAGCAAGATGCAGTGAAGCCATGCATGAAGACGTAGAGGCCGCGTACCCTCCACCCATCATCTCAACGAAGTCATCTTCGAAGCCTTTGCATTCTGGCCCATGGGTTAGGGTATGACCTTCAAGCACCCGCATGACGGCCTCGCGGTCTTCATCTTCAATCCAGGGACGCCCGAATGGGATATCATATTTTTTTTCAGAAATACTCATGGCATGTACTCGATTTTTTCGGTTGATCTCGAAGCATGTGATTTGTCGGTCGTAATGATAGCGCGGATCAGATCAAACTCGCGTTTTGCGGCGGGTGCAGAATCTTGTTTCGCCACAATAGCATCAATAAAAGCAGGTATGAGTGCGCCCTTCGATGTGGCGAGGGGATTGAGAGCTAGAGGCTCTGCGGTGTCATCCTCGTCGCGTGTGCGATGAATGCGAGGGCCTGCATCATCATAAATGAAAGTCGCTTGGGTGCCAAAAACGCGCAAGACATGATGATGACGATGAATACATGCGAAGTTCGCGGTCAGACGTCCTATGATCCCAGATGGGAATGTGAAGGTTGCTGCCATGAAATCGTTATAGCTGAAGTCCGTATTCTTGCTGGCGATATTATTTCCATGACACTTCACGTAGTTAGGTCGCTCGCCCGTGAGGGTCAGCATGAGATCAAGCAAATGGATGCCCCCGCCCTCAATAACAGAATAATTCGGGACGTCTTTGCGCCATCCTTCGGTGATTTTGTGCATACGCCCATATAGATAATCGCCGTCGATGGCATAGATTTCCCCCATGCGCCCGCTAGAAATCTCGTTGCTAAGCCATCGATAAAGCTCGGCATCACGCAGAACGAGGTTTGATGCCAAATGCGGCCTATCCGCTTCATCCCATGTCGCCATGATATCCGAGAGTTCGCTGTCTGTGCGGCACAAGGGTTTTTCGACAAATACATGGCGGTTCGAATTCAGACATGCCAGCACTTGATCCGCATGCATATGATCAAATGATGCAATTGAAATTATGTGTACGTCCGGATCATCCAAGGCGGCATCAAGTGATGTAGCCGTTTTGCCGACACCAACTCTGGACTGCACATCTATTGCTTTGGTTTTATCTTGATCAATGAGCCACCGGATCGTGCATCGTGTATCCTTGGTAAACGCCAGAGCATGTTGCTCTCCGACACCTAATCCAACAACAGCGATGCCAAGTTTCTGATGCTCTTTATGACGTTTCGTCATATTCTATAATCTCCATCTGACCTTAAAGGTCAACGCCCGTAAAATATGCTTCGGCTAAGGGATAGTCTGGGAAGTATTCTTTGCAGAGTTTTGCGTTTGTCTCCTTGTAAGTATTGACAATCTTGCATCGTAGTTCGTCATTCATCAGTGTATAGGGGTCATTAGGATCTTTTGAAATATGAGCTTCAAACCAATCCGCCAATGCGTGCGCTTCATTTTTGCTCAAATGTTGGTTTGCAACTCGCATGACTTCAAAGGTTCTGGGCGCTAAGCTTGGGTTTAGAAGTGGTAAGTCCTTAAATGCCAGTCGTGTCGTCACACCGCTTGCCATCAATACAGCATCTAAAAACCCAGTGCGCCCAGAATTGCTATATACCTTTTGTTCAAACGGGACGACGCAAACGTTGTCGCGGCCAAAGAAGTTGCAGAATATTTGTATGTTGTCATACCAATGCCAGTTTTGTAGCGGGAATTCATCGACAAAAGTCTGAAAGTCCCTTGTTTCATAACGTTTGAGGCTTTGATTATAGAGAGATTCAATATATGTGTCCTGGCGACGCACAATGATAATGATCTTAGGCTCGAAACCATCTGCTAGGTAAGCAATCTTCTGACATGTCACATCACAAATATTTTTCTGATCTTTGCCGGAACGCATGCCAAGAAGATTTTCTTGTGTGATAAAGTGTCCATCGAACGCCATGTCATGCATAGGATCGAAGAATTTTTCTTTTATTGGGCGCCAGTTTTCTTCGATGAACGTGTCGTCATGCGCGATCATTCCCGTACCCTGGTAGATTTCCGAATTATAGTTAAGGGCATGTTTTTCAAAGACCTGATGAATGCCAGCATCGTTGAACAGGGCCTGAATAAGCGTTGAGCCGCAGCGACCGCTACCAATATGGAAATTTAATGTCTTCAAAACAAAACTCCAGAATATCAAATCTATGAAGCTAGATCATAACATACGAATATTGAGTGATGATTAAGAAATCTCTCAAAACAGCTCTGGATGTTGTGCCACCAACTTTATGACGTCCGAGAGCCCAAACAAAGATGATGATGGATAAAGCGCCTCAAATATAGCGCACAATTTCTTATAATCCTGATCTGTATCTAAGAGGATTTGTAATTCACTAGGGCATTGCTCAGGGATGTCATCTCTCCAAATATTTGTTCTGGAAAAACGTTCCGGGTACTTGTTGAGGAATGTGTGAAGTGCTTCCTGGTCGAAGGCGTCAGTCACTTCCCGGTCAGCCTTTGTTAGAACATGGGTACGAAACGCTTGGCATTCATATCCCAAGGGATACCCGCTTTGGTCACTCAAGTATGCCCAATCTGTCTGCTCATCATGAAAATTTTGGATGAGTTGACGAATAACGATGGGGTCAATGGCGGGGCAATCCCCCCATAAACGGATCACGATTTCGGCGCTGGTTTGTTCTGCCGCAATTGCAAACCGTCGCAGCAGATTTTCTTCGGGGCCTCTCGAAAGGTGAACATTTTTGAGCGTGCCTATGTAATCCGCCAATGGCTTTTGTGCCACACCTTCGGGGAGTGTCACACAGATTTGATCGATTTCAGAAACGCTTTGAGCACGTGCGATAATGTGAGAAATCACGGGTACATTGCAAAGGGGAAGGAGCATCTTGCCGGGCAAGCGTATTGACGTGTGACGCGCCTGAATGACGGCAACGGTGGTCATAGAAAATGTCCCTTAAAGCGGTTCATGCTGGGCCTCGAGAAATAGCTTCGACGAAATAAAGCTGAATAGAAACTTTGAGAAGCTGTTGCTCTGCATATCTTCGTTCAAAAAACCTTCAATGGCGCTACGTTTGACGACATCGAAGATGGGGCTGTCGCTCAGCAAAACATCACGTGTTTCAGGATCGTTTTTATCGACCAACGAATTGATCGAGGCGTTGAAGCCGCGTTTGCGCGCATCTAGTCGGACGCTGTCGGGCACAATACCTTCGCCCAAATCGCGGAGGATTTTCTTGGCAAGTCCGCCACCAATTAGATGTTCTGTTGGGACTGAGTATATGTATTCGACGAGTGCTCTATCCAGGAATGGAGAGCGGTTCTCGACAGAATATAGCATTGAGTTTTTATCATCTTCATGCAGAAGGATAGGCACGGCTTCAGTGAAAAGCTCATTCGCCATACGATTGCGCAATAATTCTGGCGAATACGTTTCTTCGGTCCATGCCTCTTCAAAGGGTTCCGTCAGGAATGAAGAAAACAGGTCGCGGTCCAACGTGATGTGATCGCGTTGATTGGAATTTTTGACAAAACAAAGTGGGTCCTGAAGACCAGGGTTTTGGACATGCGCACCCATGCCACTTTTCCATTCATGAACCAACGTGTCGAAATCAACGCTTGGTCTGTCATGCATGGCAGCCAACCACATCGAATAGTGGTCATAATACCCTGTGAAGATTTCATCAGCGGCAGTGCCAGAAATGGCAATCTTGTAACCTTCACCCGCAATCGCTTCGGACAAAAATGCGTGCATGTAATAGCTGATAGTGACAACGGGGGCGTCATGATAGCCGACCAGACGTCGCATCCGATCAAAGAAGCCTTCCGTCGATGTATGTACCGTGTGATGGCGACAGTTTAAGGCCGCAACCATGGTATCGATGTTTTCATGCTCGTTATATCTTTCATCACTGTCGATGATGGAGAAGCAATGAATATTCTGCCCCATTTCCCTCGCTGCGATTGCCGCGAGGGTTGCTGAATCAATGCCGCCACTTAGGCAAAATGCGAGGGGCACATCGGCGCGCATCCTCAATTCGACGGCCTTGGTCAATAACTCTTTGGCATGTGCGGTCGCATCTTCTGCCGATACCTGTGTGATATCTGTTCGAAGTTTCCAATAAGGCGTGGGCTCAAGCTTTGACGGTGCATTGAGCAACGCAATGCCCGCGGCAGGGAATTCCTGGATGTCATTGAAATATGTCTGACCCACTTTGCCGAGAGACTTGTATCCATTCACAAGATATCGACGCAGGTGATTAACATTTACGGAAGGACGCTCACCAACCATTGCAGACAGTATTTTAATCTCGGATGCAAAATAGAGGGTGCCGTCTTTCAGCCATGTATACAGCGGTTTCTCGCCGAACCGGTCCCGGCTTAGGATGAGCGTACCTTTTTTTTGATCTAGTAACGCAAACGCCCACATGCCTTCAAGGTGATCGATAAAATTCAGACCCCATTGCTGATAACTGGCAAGCAACACTTCGGTATCTGAATTTGTCTCAAACCGATGGCCGAGAGCGCTTAGCTCACGACGAATCTCAATGAAATTATAAATCTCACCATTGTAGGTGAGACAAAGACCATCCCGCTTATAAGGTTGGTTGGAACGGGGGTCGAGGTCGATGATCGCGAGGCGCGTATGTAAAAATGTGACAGTGTTTTTATTCAGCGTATATTGATTGCATCCCTGTGCGTCGGGGCCGCGTTGCTTCATGCTGGCAAGTGCTTTTGACACGCCTTGTTGCGTCAGTGGTGATGGGCC
>CAWUWH010000155.1:0-5016 GCA_963926035.1 uncultured Rhodospirillales bacterium | reverse complement strand
ATGGGTTCGACCCAACACAGCATTTAACAGAACTCTTTTTGGCCGGTGTGATCACCGGCGTCATAACCAACACATAAAATAGGGGATACATTCATGGGGATCGTGAAATTAGGTATTGGATTGCATGACCGCGTTTTTGGTACCGTTGAGGGTTTGGCGGGTAACTGGTTTTTAGGGCTCGCCGCGCGGGTAGTGTTCTCATCCGTATTGCTGGTGTTCTTTTTATACTCTGTTGCGACCAAAGTTGGCAGCGGATTTCCGGATATGTTCATTCCGCAGATCGGTGCTTACGCGCAGATCTTGCCGTCGATTGCCGAAGCTGCTGGATATGATATTTCAGCGATTGCCTTGTTCCCGTGGAAGATCATTGTGCTGGCGGGGACTTACGCCGAGTTTGTGTTGCCAATTATGTTGTTGCTTGGCGTGTTCACACGGTTCACCAGTGTCAGCCTGATTGGCTTCATTGTCGTGATGAGCATTGTCGATATTCAATTCCACGGTCTCGATGCCGCAAGCATTGGCGCCATGTTCGACCGCGTACATGACTCAGTTATTGCGGATCAGCGATTGTTATAGATTTTCCCGCTGATCTATCTTGCCGTTAAGGGTGGCGGGCCGGTCTCGGTTGACACAATCTTGTCGAAGATGCGTCCTTAGTTTTATTCGCCGAGTGCGATTAGGATCACGGACGGCATCACAATTGCGACCGCAAGTAAGACGCGCAGACTAATTGTCTCGCGCCTAAAAATGAGAATGCTGAGTAGCATCGAAAACACCGGTGCAGCTGCGACAATAGGCACGATCGTGATAATGTCGCCATCCAACAAGGCTGTATTCAGTGAGAACGTGGCGAGGCAAAACAGCGTGCCTGCGGCCAAGAACCAATAAGTGCCGGATTGCCGGAAACTAATCTTTGTACGCTCACCTTTGCGCACATGGAGGCCGGCTGTCAGCAACAACGAGACGGTGAATGCAACAAGGCCAGCATAATACGGGTCCGGAATAGACTCCATGCCGATCTTGGAAAACCCGTGGCCAAACGACCGGATCACCGCCGCACCAACGGGGAGCGCCAATGCCCAAAGTGGCCATGTGGTTGGCACTTTTTTGTCACGCCGGGTTAGCGCCAGCACTGATAAGATAATACCGCCCGTACCCAGTGCAATCTGCCATGTCAGCATCTCGCCCAGAATAAGGATGCCAAACACCGCACCAAATAACGGTGATGTGGCGCTTAATGTCGCCGTCAACGTGGGCCCCAGATGCCGGATCGCAGCAACGGAGAGGTTTGCCGACAAGGCCGGGCGGACAAAACCTAATGCCACGAAAATCAATGTTGCCGGGATCAGAAAGTTTGAGACATTGAGCAAGAAAGGTGCAGCGAGCCAGTAAATCGCAGCGCTTGATCCAATCGAGAGCATCGTGCCGATACGGGGCTCAATCGTTTGGACACCGACATGCTGAAACTGTGAGCCTAAGGCAAACAGGAACGATGCAATCAAAGCCAGACCATATGTCGGTATTTCAGGAATAAGCGTGGACCTTTAAAAATAAAGCGCATGAGGGTTTCGCCTTTAAGTACATCACTTGGCGCGTGTGCGCAAAATGATCAAGATGCGCGCCGTTTATGTGTACAAATAAATGTAAGCTATTTACTGAGGGCGATCAGCACCACCGATGGAATGACAATCACGACGGCAAGCAAGACACGAAGACTGATTGTCTCACGTTTAAAAATGAAAATGCTGAGGAGCATTGTAAATACAGGTGATGCAGAGACAATCGGGATGATCGTAATGATATCACCCTTCAACAAGGCGACGTTTAGCAAGAATGTCGCGACGCAAAATACCGCACCTGCCGCTAAGAACCAATAGGTGCCTGATTGTTTAAAGCTGATCTTTGTACGCTCACCTTTCCTCATATGCAGTCCTGCCGTCAGTAAGAAAGAAACCGTCATTGCAACAAGCCCGGCAAAGTAAGGGTCGGGGATATCTTGCATACCGATCTTGGAAAACCCATGGCCTAAGGACCTGATCACCGCGGCACCGATGGGGAGTGCCAATGCCCAAAGTGGCCACGTAGACGGGATTATTTTATCTTGGCGGGTCAGAGCAAGAACGGCGATAATTATGCCCGCAGTCCCCAATGCAATCTGCCATGTCAGCAATTCACCCAGAATGAGGATGCCAAACGCTGCAGCAAAGAACGGTGTTGTTGCGCTCAAGGTCTCCGTCAATGTGGGGCCAATATAACGTATCGCAGCAACTGACAGGTTTGCCGACAAAGCCGGGCGGATAAATCCCAATGCGACGAAAATCAGCATTGCCGGGATCAGGAAGTTCGAGACATTGAGATAGAAGGGTGCGGCAAGCCAAAAGATCGCTGCACTCGCACCAATCGAGAGCATCGTGCCCAAGCGTGGCTCAATTGTATGGACGCCAACGTGCTGAAACTGCGACCCCATAGCATACAGGAAGGAAGCGGTAAGCGCCAAAACGTAGGTGGGCAATTCGAAAATGATCGTACCTTCAAATGAGAGGTGGCGCATACAGATAGGAACCTTAAGTACAATACTTGGCGTGGGCGTGCAAAATGATCAAAATATGGCTCGCCTATGGAACTAAACTTTTGGGAGGGCTGAAATGACTGAAACACGGAATGCTTTAATCGTTGGTGCCGGTGCAGGGCTAAGTGCATCGCTGGCTCGAAAGGCACGTGCCGAGGGCTTAATGCCGCTTTTGGCTGCACGAAACACAGACAAGCTGAGTGCCCTCGTCGATGACGTCGATGGCGCTGCACATGCTTGCGATGTAACCGATCCGGATCAGGTGAAGGCTTTATTCGATTGGGCGACGTCGACGTACGGCGTGCCGGAACTGGTGATCTTTAACGCGTCCTCACGCGTGCGAGGACCCATTGCCGAGATTGATCCGATTGCGGTCAAAGACGCCATCACGATCACTGCGTATGGGGGGTTCCTTGTTGGACAAGCTGCGGCGCAAGTAATGCTGCCCAGAGGGTCTGGCTCGATCTTCTTTACAGGCGCATCTGCGAGTGTGAAGGGCTACGTGAATTCAGTAACCTTCGCGATGGGGAAGTTTGGCCTGCGCGGTATGGCACAAAGCATGGCACGTGAACTGGCTCCACAAGGCATTCATGTCGGCCACTTTATTATTGATGGTGGCATTAGTAAGTCGGCCTCCGTTGCGACAGGCGAACTTGATCCAGATGCGATTGCAGACTCGTACTTCCATCTTCATAACCAACCCAAATCTGCCTGGACCTGGGAAATGGAACTACGTCCGTTCGTCGAAAAGTTTTAACCTTAAGGCGTCAACGCCTGCATCAGTGCGGACATATCTTGCTGATCATCAAGCGTGTCAACAATTGTGATAACATCGTTGGTTGCGTCTGGGGTTAACACGCTAGCGGCCAGAGTTCTGAATTTTGCTATGACGTCAGCCGGTGAAATTGGATTCTCGGGGCTGCCGCGTCGATGGGTAACCTCTCGCTCAAAGGTTTGACCATCCGCAGTCTCGACACGTACGCGGGCCATGTGACGGAAAGCATGGCCACGCGCCTCAATATCTGGGTCGACGCTGGCTGTAATAAACTTCGTGAAGGCCATAACATCTGGATCACTGATTTTATCAGCATCGAATTGTTGGACAAACGCTACCCCAAATAAGGCGATCATCGCGAGACCATAATAGATGTTCATTTGTGCCGCCGTGATGCTTTGGGCTTTGTAAGGCCAGGCACAATGCACATTTGTTGGATGGCTGACACCCGCATGAATATGCGCGATATCGCCAACGACCAAATTGTTATCCCGCATGATCATACCAAGGGCATCAAGTGCAGAATGGATGCTGGTCACTGTGGCGTGAGGTTTAAATCCGGTCGCAAGCGTTTCCCAGGTGCTACCAAGTCCAGCCGTTGCGCGTTCGGTATTCACGCCGCCAGAGAATGTCGATAGGAAGCCGCCGTATTCGGCTTCAACCACATCTGAAATGCCAGTGAATCCGCGCTTTGCTAACAAGGCACCGCGGACCCCGGCTTCGGCGGCATGACCGGAATGGAGGCGTTTCACCATTGCCCCTTCTTGCGCTGCCATAAGTCCTGATCCAAACGATCCGGCGATGCCCAGAGCGTCGCGGGTTTCATCTGCATTCAAGCGCATTATGTTTGATGCTGTTGCGGCGCCACAAAAGGGACCAACGGCACCTTGAGGGTGAAAGCCACGTAATAAAAGGTCTGTACCCGCAGCCGCACCAACTCGGTTTCCGACTTCGTATCCAGCGATAATCGCGGTCAGAATATCTTTGCCAGATGCACTCCCTAAAAATTGCGCCGTATTCAGGGCCACCGGCACGGCTATGGAATTTGGATGTAAAATAGCTTCGCGGTGAATGTCATCCAGTTCAAACGCATGACCTGCCGTCGCGTTAACGAGAATAGCACCACTGAGCGACACCTTATCTGACGACCCCAAAAGGCTCGCGACGGGCGCAGCATCCTCAGCATCAATCATGTCTCTGACTTTGCGTGTCCAAGGCAAGGTGGAACCCACCAAACAGCATCCAAGACCATCAAGAATCGATAGTTTGATATGCGCGATAACGTCAGCTGGAATATCTTCAAAGCGGAGGTTTGCGCAGAATCCAGCAAGCTGTTCTGACGCATTATTATTTAAAGATGATGATGGGATGGTCATGGGTGTGCTCAAGCTGTTCAGTTGATCGTTGAGTGTAACAACCTGGCATGGGTTTCCAAGTTTTTCATCGACGTCACAAATAGGTCATGTGAGTTGCGGCGATTCCCCGGATCGAGTATAGACAGACCGTGGTGTGACTAAGGGGTTTCGTGCATTGGTTAAGATGAAGAACGGGTTTCGGTTGCTGTGCAACGTTGCAGCAATGTGGGGGATTCTGACGTTTGGTGTGGTCGCTGTACCGCATCACGCGTATGCGTCGTCTGACGCGCCGCAATCCACGTCCCTGCCAAACGTTC
>CAWUWH010000154.1:0-5169 GCA_963926035.1 uncultured Rhodospirillales bacterium | reverse complement strand
GCCACCCGCTGTTGCTAATGGAACTGAAAGCATAATAACGAGCGGATAGACGAAGCTTTCGAACAGCACGGCCATAACCAGATAAACAATGATGATCGCGATCAATAGATCGAACTTCATATGCGCCCAAGTTTGATTGAGACTGTCTGCGGTACCGGTCAGGCGCAGTTGCACGCCAGCAGGCATGCCTTGGGCTTCGAGTTTATCAATGACTTCGGTTTGAAGAGTTGCCAATGCAACCTCAAGCGGGACTGCGTCTGGCGGACGGATTTCGAGTGTCACTGTTCGCAAGCGTTCCAAGTGATTGATCTGTGTGGGTCCGGATGTCACGACAATGTCTGCCAACTCGCTCGCAGGGAGAATAATCCCGGAAGGCGTTGAAACTGGTAAGTTGCTGATGCCTTGGGTTTCTGTGACACGGGAATCAGGCCCCTTTAGCATCAGGTTGAGGCGTTTGTTGCCAACGGTGATTTCGGCAACGCGTAGCCCATCATTAAAGGCATCTAGCGTATCTGAAAGCTGACGGGCGGTGACATTATTATCGGCCAATTTGACCCGGTTCGGATAGACGCGAACTTCTGGTGCGCCAAGCTCAAGGCCGGGCTTAGGTCTAAGTTGTGTGCCTTGACTGCGAGGCATGGATTGTTCAATCAGCCCAACCGCTTGCAAGGCCGTGCCTAGGATCGGTTCAAGGTCTTCGCCCATGACATTGAGTTCAATGGACCGAGATCCCCCGATGCCACGTCCAAATAATGAGCGCTGAGAGATGAGGCCAAACGTGCCGGGTTCTTTCAAAGCAGCTTTCTGCAAGATAGGGATAAGTTCTTTGACCCGGTTTGGATCGACAGCGGCTGCGCCCAGGAAAGTAATGCCCCGGGTTGCGACAAAGAAGAAGCGGTCAACCAGTGGCTTGCCGTCAGCACGTGGCTCCTTGGTGTTGTTCATTTGCAGCAGCGGGATCATCTCTTCTTCGAATTTAGTTGCGATGCCTTCCATTGTGTCGAGATTGTAGCCGGGTGGGGGCAAGACGACGCCAAAGATCAAATTTCGATTGCCGTCTGGAAGGTACTCAAGCTTGGGTAGAAACTTCCAAGTGACAAAGGCTGCGGTACCGCAAAGAAGCACAACACACATCACCGAAAGTAATCTGTTATCGATAACGACGCGGGTGACGCGCATGACAAACGCGTGAAATCCTTCGGCGAGATTATCAACCACTGGGATGCGCATGCGCGTGACACTGGCTTCGTCGTTACCGCCCAATAGTTTTTTCGACAGGGCAGGGATCACTGTGATCGCGACCAAAAGGGACAGCATCACAGAAACGGATAATGCGACGGCGATGTCACGAAATAACTGTCCGACCTCAAGGTCCATCAGCAATATGGGAATAAAGACCATCACTGTAGTCAATGCAGAAACCAACACCGCAACCCAGACTTGCTTGGCGCCTTGGTAAGCAGCCTCGGTTCGGCTCAAGCCTTTTTCACGCAGGCGGAAGATGTTTTCCAACACGACGATAGCTGCGTCGACCACCATACCAACGGCGAAGGCGATACCTGCCATAGAAATCACGTTCAATGATCGGCCCATGAATGCCATCGCGACGAATGCGCCAATCACGGACACTGGTATCGCCATAGAGACAATAAGTGTGGCACCGCCTGAGCGGAGGAAGATCAGCAATACAAATGTCGCCAACAGGCCACCGATGAGAATGTTCTGTTGAACAAGATTAATAGACGAGTCGATATAAACGGTCTCGTCATAGACTTGCTCAAGTTGCAGCTTTTGTTGTAGTAATCGCTGTTCATTGAGCTCGGAGATCGCAGCGCGAATACCATCCATTGTCTCAATGACATTGGCACCCGTTTCACGCACGGTGTTGATGGCAATGGCAGGCTGGCCATTGACGCGAATACGCGCGGTCGGATCGGAATAGTCATAGGTGACGGTGCCAATATCACCAATGGTGACACGTGCGACACGTCCAGTTGCCTCATCAGCTTGCGAGCGAATGACAACGTCGGAAACATCTTCAGGAGATCTAAACTCACCCTCGGTGCGCACTACGTAACGGCGTTTGCCTTCGTCAATGTCACCCGCAGAGACAGATGAATTTGCCGCCTGCATTTTGCTGACAACGTCGGTCACGGTGAGGCGAAAGCGTGCCATCGCATCCGGATCGACGCGAACAACCATCTCGCGGTTCGACGCGCCAAACATGTTTACACGGGCAACGCCCTGAACGCGCTCAAGTCGGTCTTGGATCACGTCTTCAGCAAAATCTCCATAAGTGTGAATAGGTTTTGTATTGCCGTCTGTATGCGTCAGCACAATCCAGGCAATCGGGTTGTCCTCTGAACTCGCCGTGCGAATTGATGGCTGATCGGCTTCATCAGGATAATCACTGACACGGTCCAAGCGATTAGCCGTCAACAAAAGGGCACGGCTCATATCTTGACCGATGGCGAACTCGAGGGTGATCCGTGATCGACCATCCTGACTTTCAGATGAAATTTCTTCGAGACCTTCAAGGCCTTTTAGAACTTCTTCTTGTTTGTTAGTGATCTCGCGCTCGATCTCGGCAGGTGCTGCGCCAGGCCAAATTGTTTCAAGGCTGATGACGGGTTTACGCACATCTGGCGTTAGCTGAATGGGGATTTTTGCAAGTGCCACAACACCGAACATGACGACCATAAGCACGGCCGCCAGAACAGCAATAGGTCTCTCAATGGAAAGCCGTACCAGACCATTCATGATGGGTTTTCCTTTGGCTTAATTGGCGCGCCGCTTGTGATATCTTGGCCGGGGCGTAATCTTTCGTTGCCACGAATGACGACTTCATCCCCCTCGACAAGACCATTAAGAATAACAAAGCGCTGGCCGAATGCCTGACCCAACTTGACTGGGCGAAAAGCGGCTTTGCCATCGTCAATAAGGACAACAAGTTGTGCGCCGCCCCGGTTAAGTATGGCGTCTTTATGAACGGTCAAAACGTCTCGAATTTCGTCAGCAGGGACAAGAACGGTGACGGTTTGGTTTGCCGCCGTCGACATGGCCTCGCCTTCAAAGGCGGAAGTGAACCGAACGCGGCGGGTGCGTGTACGGGAATTTTCATCTGGGATCACAGCGCGGACGATGGCTCTTAAATTTGTGCCCCCCTCCATCGTCGCATCAAGAACGCGTCCAACCTCAAGTCCAGAAATACGGTTGGCAGGTACGTCGGCTTCGATCTCAAGATTGTTGTGATCTAACATCGTGACCATTGGGTCGCCTTCACGGACGTAGGAGCCAGCTTCGGTGTGGCGGTCAATGATGACGCCAGTATAGGGCGCACGAATAACTGTATTTGCGAGTGCGATCTTACCCAATTGTAATTCAGCTTCGGCGGCCTTGAGCATGGCCTGCGACTCGCTGACTTCACTTTTGGCGCTGACATTTTCCTGCTGTTTGTCATTCAATCTTGCCGGAGAGAATGCAGGAGAATCTTTCAAGCCCTGTATCCGTTTCATTTCTTGATCGAGGAGTTGCAATCTAGAACGACTGGTAGCCAGCCGGGCCTTGGCATTGGATACCTCGGCATTGCGGCGATTCCGTTCCCAAATAAACGTATTTGAAACAAGAATCGCGATCTGGTCGCCTTGCTTAACCTGGTCGCCAACTTCTACGATGAAATGATCAACGGCACCTGCAACGCGTGCGGCAACCTGTCCCGCTTGGTTGGGAACAAACCTGCCAATGACGGGCACTGTTTGGCTGAGAGGCTCGGTCCGAACAATGTCAGCACCAACCTGTGTTGCAGGTCGTTTTGCCGGGGCCGCATCTTTTGGTGTTTCTTTTGCAATAGCTGAGGCAGCAACACATACGCCAAGCAGTGCCGCACTGAATATTCGAAAATTAAACGTCATCATTTATGATCCCAAGAGAGCGTTAACCGTGCAAAATAGCATAACCCAAAGGCAATTTGTTGTATCTGCGGTTGAGTTGTTTACGAGCCGAAACAATCATAAGTTCACGTTTAAATAAAATTAGACTGGACGGTCCAGTCTTGTCTAGTATAGTTTAACTTATGACGCAAAGAGAATTTGTGTTTTGGAATAACGTTAAATTGATAACAGCATCCATGAATCAGCGAACACTTGATACGAAACCCGCAGATGATTTGACGCCCGCATCTGCAGCCAAGCGGGACGCCATTATCAAGGCAGCGGCACGTGTTTTCATGGCATCTGGATATGGTGCCGCCAGCATGGATCAGATTGCGAGTGAAGCCGGTGTCTCAAAGCAAACCGTTTACAGTCATTTTGGTGCTAAAGACGCGCTATTTGAAGCCATTATCCACGGTAAGTGCCAGGCCCTGACGGGGCGTGATGGCGTGACGTCAAATAGAACGGAAGACCCCGAGATTGTCCTGTTTGATACCGCATCGTCCTTTTTACGGATGGTTCTGGCCCCGGAAAGTATCACGCTTTATAGAACGATTGTAGCGGAATGTGTTCGGTTCCCTGAGCTCGCATCAGCATTTTATAGATCGGGCCCGCGTACGGCTTGCGATCGTTTGGCGGTATACCTTGAATCCATTCATGGCTATTCTGAACTGGATTTCAGCAACGCAACGGCTTCCGCAGAATTATTCTTTGCCATGCTTCGCGGTGATTTATATACCCGGTGTCTATTGGCTCTGCATGATAATACGGATGAAGATGAGGTCACTCAGCATGCCCGTGACATCGTGCAGGCATTCTTACGTCAACATCGCCATATCTAGATTCCAATAACCCTACAAGAATTCCTATTGAATTTTTTCATAGGGTGTCCAAAATACATCCTATGATGATGCGTTTTGGTGCCTCACTCGTTGTTGCAAGTTTAATGCATACTATGCCGGTGGTGCAGGCCGATTTTATTGGTCATGGGGGCATGGTCCGAAGTGTCGACATTTCCCCTGACGGTTCGCGCGTCATTACCGGTAGTTTTGATTATACAGCAAGGGTTTGGAGCTTTGGCGATCAGACCGAAATTGCTGTGCTTAATCACCATGAAGGACCCGTGACGAGCGTGACGTTCGGCCCCACAGGCAAGCGTGCGCTGACGACCAGTGATGACTTTACGGCTTTTCTTTGGGATCTGGATACTTTCCAGCCGATACATCGCTTGAGTGGTCAT
>CAWUWH010000153.1:0-2998 GCA_963926035.1 uncultured Rhodospirillales bacterium | reverse complement strand
CAAATTGACGCATTGATTGATCATTGCGTGCCAGATTCTTTGCCTAGAAAAGCTCGCCCTGTACGTGACGTTTTACGCATTGGTATTACGCAACTGCTGTTTTCAGCCACAGCGCCACATGCAGCCGTGTCGACGACTGTTGATTTGTGCCGGGATGTTGAACAAGTTCCTTTTGCGAAATTGGTCAATGCCGTCATGCGTCGAATACAGCGTGAAGGCGCGCATTTACTTGAAGCGCAAGACCCCGCACGCCTCAATACCTCAGACTGGCTCTGGGAGAGTTGGGTTAAGGCATACGGTGAAGAAACGGCCCGTGCCATCGCCGCTGTTCACCTTGAAACGCCGCCTCTTGATCTGACCCCAAAATCAGATCCTGAAATGTGGGCAGAGCAACTTGGCGGCACCGTCATTCTAGATGGGACTGTGCGCCTGAGCGAAGCATCTGATGTCACAATGCTCGATGGGTTCGAAGACGGTCATTGGTGGGTTCAAGACGCAGCGGCACGCCTCGCCGTCACACTTTTAGGTGACCTGCAGGATAAACATGTCATCGATCTGTGCGCCGCACCTGGCGGCAAAACGATGGAGTTACTCTCGCTTGGCGCCAGCGTCACGGCCGTTGATATCTCTGAACGTCGCATGGGCCGCGTTCGAGAGAACCTTCAACGCACAGGCTATCCGGCAACATTGGTCACAGAAGATGCACGAACGTGGGAGCCAAATACACTGGCTGACATCGTCTTGCTCGACGCCCCTTGTTCGTCGACAGGCACACTGCGTAGACACCCGGATATCGCACATCTCAAATCAATGGACGATGTGACGAAGCTTTCCGGCATTCAGGATCAGCTTTTAGACCGTGCGGCAGTGTACATTAAACCGGGTGGCATGTTGATGTTTGTGACGTGTTCACTTCAACCCCAAGAAGGGCTTGAACGGGTGACTGCATTTCTTGATCGCCACACCGATTTCGCCCGTGCCGGCATCCAAAAAGCGGAACTGCCGGGGCTTGAAGATGCCATCACATCTGACGGTGATCTCCGAACCTTGCCGCATTTACTTGGCGATCAAGGCGGTATGGATGGTTTTTTTGTCGCACGGCTGGTCAAAAACAACGCATAATCTATTGCCATTAAATTGACAGATTTTTGCCCGATTTTAATTTTGATATTTGTCCGTACGTGCATGCCAATAGAAATCGATAGTCATGACCCTTAGCCTTCCTGCTTCCGTCCACACAATGATCTACGGCTCCGGTATCTATGATTTGATACTTGGTCGAAAAGCACCAAAGACGGTTCTCGTCCCAAAGGGTATTCACGGCCTCAGCGCACAAGCAGAATCTTATGCCATGCTGCGCCGGCCTTCTTTTGAGCTGCCGACACGCGAGGTCAAAGGTGATTTCATATGGCTTGCAGGCAACACCCATAATGCGTCGTCTGCATGGGCCGTTATCGCTGAATGGCTGTCACATAATGATAAATGGCATACGGAAAGTTGGCGCGGAGATATCCTTGGCGCGCGAATCACGAACTGGTTAAGCGCGTTCGACCATATTAGTCCACATATTGATCCAGTTGATCAACAGCGCTGGGCGACATCTATCCTCCGCCAAGCGCTTCATTTGCAACGCGTCCCGATAGCAGACATTCATCCCTGGCAGAAATTCATCGTCCATCAAGCCCGGATCAATGCATCATTGGCGCTGCCTAATCTTGAGGCAAAACTACAAGGGCATTTGAACTCACTCGGCGTCGATGTTGACCAACAAATCCTGAGCGACGGCGGTCATATCGAACGTTCTCCTAGTCGCGCGCTCGCCGTGCTTGCGATCTTGGCAGAAATCCGTGACGCCTTGGTCGGACATCACATCGAGCCCCCTAACGAACTTATTTCTGCGATGGATCGAATGGTGCCTTTCATCAAAGCGCTTCGCCATGGCGACGGTGGGTTTGCGTTGATGGGGGGTGCCAGCGGCGATACCAGCTCCTTGATTGATGCGGCACTGAAATCATCCGGCGGCAAAGGCAAGGCGATGACTTCGGCGCCGCATACGGGATTTCATCGATTGCGGGCAGGGCAAACGACACTCATCGTTGATTGCGGCGAAACCCGCATTCCAGATCCGAAAAGTTATAAAGGCCCTGGGTCTTTTGAGTTAAGCGTTGGCAAGGTTCGCATCATTAGCAATTGCGGTGCTAGGCTCGCCAACGACACACAACAGGCGACATGGGCAAACGCCCTCACACAAACGGCAGCGCACTCATCGCTCGTGATGAACGATAAAGATGCGGGGGCTTTGCAATCCGTGACCGTTAATCGGCGCGATCATGAGGGTGCCCGACTGATCGAAATGTCCCACGATGGGTATTTCGCTGCGTTTGATATGCTCCATCATCGTGCCATATATCTAGATGCGGGTGGCAGTGACCTACGGGGCGAAGACATCGTGACCGGTAACCGCTCCCAACCGTTTTCTATCCGATTTCATATCTTTCCAAATGTCAGTGCATCGATGGTATCTGGAGGGGGTGAAGTGATTTTAAAACCTCCAAAGGGCCGCGGATGGCGCTTCACGTGTCGCTATCCTGTCATGCTCGAAGAGAGCGTCTGCTTCTTTGATGGCCAGCAACATCGTGCCCAGCAAATCGTTATACTGGGGAACCACGAACCTGATGAAACAACCATCAAATGGCGCTTTAAAATAGAAGGCTGACCAGCCGATAAACCTTGGTCAATCTGTCAGATAAACGCGCAAATCAATCTCGTCATTGTTAAGAAGTAACGAGATCGGACATTGCGATGTCGGTGCAATGGTGCGGGCGTAGTCAAACGTTTCGCGTTTGGTTTTCCCTGTCACATGAAGGAACAAATGTCGGCTCTTGAGGATCGTCGATAAACTTAGACTAATCCGCTGATGGGGCACTGATGGCGCTTGTCCAACCACCACAGGGCTATGGTCATTATCAAAATCAGCCATATCATCGCTTGGGAACAA
>CAWUWH010000152.1:0-15251 GCA_963926035.1 uncultured Rhodospirillales bacterium | reverse complement strand
ATGCTCATCTGGAATTGATTGGCGGTGCGCCACCAGGAAGCTTGACCGCACCTGAACTTACCCAATGGGCCAATCGTGGCGCTGCCGTCGAGGTGCGTTTGCTTCGCATCATTCACGGGACACTTGGCTTGGATGGGGACGGGACAATGGCCCTTGATGGCCGACTGCAACCGGTTGGTGCGTTCAGTGCGCGTGTCACCGGTTATGATGCGGCATTGAAACAACTGATCCAGGCAGGGTTGATCAGATCAAGTGATGGGAATATGGCTAAGATGATACTCGGTGCCTTGGGTAAGGTGCCGGAGGGGGGCGGACCAAAGCAGATCGACGTGCCGATCAGTGTTCAGGATCAACGCCTTTCGGTCGGTCCTATTCCACTTATGCGGGTCCCGGCTATCCTATGGTAATCGCGTCGTTTATCTTTTAACGCGGCACAGGACCTTCGCGATTTGTAGTGACGTCAACCAGTTCTGGGCAGTGCTTGGGTAGTCATCCTCGTTCAAGGGGACTGGGGTGGCGAAGGGCTCATCTGAACCTCTGAGTAAGTAGCGCATTGTTGTCGGCTGAGCGGTAAAGACACGGCCACGTCGTTTTGATTCAGCGAGAACAACGCCGACAATACGTCCGTCACTGGTAAAGATTGGTCCGCCTGAAAGTCCGCCCAATGAGCCTACACGATTTGGAAGCCGAGTCTGTTCACTCCAGACATCCGCTGTTTCGCGGGTTTGGTAACGGCCGCGTTCTTTCAGTGTGGTGGTGCCAATTTTGTGCCCGAGCACGGCACCTGGTTTGCCTGTTGGAAACCCAATCATAAAGCCGCTGTCACCTTGAGATGCATCGCGGCCAATCTCAAAAGGTGTAGGACCTCGCTTGGTCGTTAACAGTGCGACGTCTGCATTTGGATGATTAAGGATAGTCCTGACGCGGACGGCCTTGCCGGGGGCATACTGAAGCCCAACGTCATCACACCCATCAATGACATGACGCGCCGTCAGCCATTGTCCTTTGCCAACAGCGAACGCAGTCCCTGTTCCAGACTTTCGATTATGTGGGATCTCAATGATCGCCTCTGGCCCTATCCCAACCCACGGCGGCGACTTTGGCGATACGGCTGCTGGCTTGTCGGTCAGCCAATATTGTGTATCGGCATCCCAGGGGACATTGTTGTAAGCGCTTGGAGGTGGGCGGCGTGTGCTTTCAGTCTCAGGGCGTGCTTCATCAGCACGGAATAATTGTCCACCAATGGTGATAATGGCGACGACGATGAGCGCCAGAATGTCTCGCACTCGCATCGATCAGGCCTAGCCTGAAACGGCAGCAGCGTTAATGATGGCCGCGGCAAGCTTGATCGAAACCAGCAGGATAGCAGCCGACATTTGACCGTCTTCAATGCGCTTTGGCAGGGTCCGCATGACGATATCTGCAACCCGGTAGGCAATGATCTGCAGGATCAATGTGACGGGACCCCACAAGATGATTTCATAAACACTGACACTGGCCGCCATGGCAATTGCGAGGGGTAACGCGAGGCCAACGATTGCTCCGCCGAGAGAGAGCGCCGCTGCGTTATTGCCTTTGCGGATCAAAGCCATCTCGTCCCAGGGCGTCATCCATATATAAAGCCAAATACCGGCCAATAAGATCGCAATCGTCACCGACGAATGCAGCATTAAAATAGGTAATCCGGAAATAAAACTATCGATAACGGGTTGCATGATTTTTAAGCCTGGTCTGCGTCGATGACACCGCGACGAATAGCGCGGGTTCTGGAAAAATGTTCAAACAATTTTTCACCGTCGCCACGGCGTATGGCACGCTTTAGCTCGGTGAGATCCTCGTCAAACCGACCCAAGACTTCCAGGACAGCTTCGCGATTGGTTAGGAATATGTCGCGCCACATGGTTGGGTCCGAGGCTGCAATTCGGGTAAAGTCTCTGAAACCAGACGCTGAGAACTTGATGACTTCTTTTTGTAGGTCCTCGCCCAAATCTGTGGCGGTTCCGACAATCGTGTAGGCAATCAAGTGCGGAAGATGTGAAGTGATCGCTAGCACTTGGTCATGATGCGCGGCATCCATAACTTCGACCATGGCGCCACACCGTTCCCACAGCATTGTGACTTTCTGAATAGCGTCTGCGTCTGTGCCTTCTGCAGGCGTCAAAAGTGTCCAGCGCTTTTCAAACAAGGCTGCAAAACCTGCATCAGGACCTGAGTATTCGGTCCCGGCAACCGGGTGCCCGGGGACGAGATGCACATAATCTGGCAATGTGGGGGCCAGCGTCTGAAACACAGGAAATTTAACCGAACCTACATCCGTGACGATGGCGCCAGCTTTAATGTGTGGTGCGATCTCAGTACCAATATCTTTATAGACACCCATGGGCGTACAAATAATGACAAGGTCAGCATCTTTGACGGCAGCACCAAAATCCAGTGTTCCTGTGGTGCAAAGGCCGAGTTCAATCGCGCGGTCCAACGTCTCTTGGCGACGAGTTGCAACAGTAATGGCGCCAGCTAGCCCATGTTTTCGCATGGCATGAGATAACGACGAGCCAATCAAACCGATGCCGATCAACGTCACATTTTCAAATAATGGTGCGCTGGTCATGACGATGGCTCAAAATCATTACGGCCCAGGAATGCGGCTAGCGCGTCAACGACGATACGCATTTCGTCTTCGAGACCGATCGTAATGCGCAAGCAATTAGGGAACCCATAACCAGCCATGCGGCGGATAAGAATGCCTCTTGTTTTTAAGAACTGATCTGCAGCTTCTGCACCGTGCGCAGGATCATCACTGAAACAGACGAGCAAAAAATTACCAATGCTGGGCGTGACATCAAGACCGAGCTTGGTCAGTTGGTCAGCAGTCCAATTGCGCCATGTATCGTTGTGTGCGCGGCTCATGGCTTCAAACGCGGTGTCTTGAATAGCAGCGATGCCAGCCGCCATGGCAGGTGTGCCGACATTAAACGGTCCGCGAATACGGTTTAGGACATCAATCACGTTTGCAGGTGCATAAGCCCAGCCCAGACGAACACCGCCCAGCGCGTAGATCTTTGAGAACGTGCGGGTCATTACCGTATTCTCGCCGGCATCGACCAGTTCGATACCAGCGGTGTAATCTTCCAGCGTTGTGTATTCTGCATACGCGGCATCGATCACCAATAATATATCATTGCGTAACCCATCGCGGAGACGTTGCACTTCAGCCTTTGGCAAATAGGTGCCGGTAGGATTGTTGGGGTTTGCTAGAAACACGATCCGTGTTTTATCTGTGACAGCCGCTATAAGTGCATCAACGTTTGCCGTCTTATTTGTTTCAGGTGCCGTAACGGGTGTTGAACCCACAGCCTTTGCTGAAATCGGATACATTACGAAGCCATGTTCGGAGTATAAGACTTCGTTGCCCACGCCCGAATAAGCCTTGCACAATAACGATATCAATTCGTCGGAGCCAGCACCGCATACAATTTTTGCAGGATCGAGATCATAGCGCTCACCGATTGCGGTGCGAAGTGCGACAGCGCTGCCGTCTGGATAGCGATGCAGCGCAGAAGCCTCGGCTTTATGGGCTTTGCTGGAACTTGGACTTGGGCCAAAGGGGCCTTCGTTCGATGACAGCTTTATGATGCGTTCGACGCCATCAACTTTTGATTCGCCGCCAACATATGCCGCGATATTCATGACGCTGGCATTGGGTTCAGGACGGTCGCTCATGACCCGGTCCCGTCTCTGGTGACATCACGAACGCCAAGCGGCGTGCCGTAACCGCCGAGATGCAAGATACGTTGTGCTGACTTGCCAATACTATCGATAAAGCGCGGGAATTGTTTGCCGGTTGGATCAATAAAGCCAAACGCTTCAATCAGATAAACCCAGCCCGGAGGACGGTTCGGGTCGTGCCAGTTTTGTACGAAAGCCGCAGAGACGCCAACGGAGTTCAAAGCGTCTTCAATGCGCCGTGCACCAATTTCGATGTCGGTTTCAACAACAAGCAACGAACGATCGCGGCCTGTTGGTTCTTGCTCTATAGGGCAAATAACGGCGGCTTCGAGGCCGCTGCCTTTCGCATTCGATCCGGGGACGAATGGCAGGCGGGCAATAATCTTTGGCGTATCCGAAGTGTTTGAGATGAGGTATCGCCACCAGGGATCCGGGTCATCACGGGATGGCCAAGGCAGAATCCCAACAGATACTTCCTGACGCTGTACGGCTTCAACCACGGAACGGCCGGAACGATGGCGGGCCATCTTGGAAAAGCTACCGTATTGATCACGGGCCAGGTCCCAGTAACCAGGCTCATCCTCGGCATCGAGTACCGCACACGAGAAAGGGCCTTCAAAGCTAAGTGTCGCGACGATGATTTCACGCCAGATGCGGCACATTTCGCGCTTTGGAAAATTCCCATGATGACGCGCCGTTAGCCGATACATCATTTCGGCTTCTCGGGAAGGACGGATTTTAACCGTCTCGCCGTGTTTAATTGTCCGTACTTTCTCGACAATTTTCGTGCGTCTGATCAGGAGATCCTGAATCTGATTATCAATACTGTCGATTTCCTCGCGTACGGCGAGTAGGGCTTTTTTCTTATCAGTCATCGTCTTGGCGTCCGCTTATCGTCTGTTTGCCTTAAATGGCAAGATGGCTATAGATAATGCCATGAGGCGCGGAAATCAAAACAAAGGTGCGTCTATCCCCACAGCAAAATTAGATGCCAGTGGCCTCGCCTATGGCTGTTTGTATCAACTCTCGAACCATCGCGAGAATTTTATCAAGAAATTTTAGCTCCGTGGTGCGTTCAGCTTGCTGCTTATCAGTCGCTGCTTTGGCTGCTGCTTCGCGCTCAGCTTCAATCTCAGCATAGGATCTCTTTGGTACATCGGCTGCATTGGCACTTGTTGTACATACAAGGTTTTCCCCGGATAAATCACATACCGCAATCTCGCCGGTTTGTGTATTTAGCCGCCAGACGCGGCTGTCGGTCGCTTTGACGATCTGAAACACACCGTCGCGCGTGCCAGGCGCTTGATCCGCAGAGGCAATACTCACATTAATGGCGATCAAGGCAGGCAAGATAAGCCAGAATTTATTCATTATTTTGTTTCCAGTTATTTGGGGGGGTAGAGCTAGAGTTCTGACCCTAGTTTGCATAATGCGTCGGATCATTGATACCAGCCTCGACAAATCCTTTTTTTCGCAAGTGGCAGGCATCGCACTCACCACAATGATCGCCTTCAGGGGTTGGATCATAGCAGCTTAAGGTTTCACCATAATTCACACCAAGTGAGGTGCCTTTGCGTACAATATCTGCCTTGGTCATATCAATCAGCGGCGTGTGCAGCTTTAAGAGCCGCTCATTTTCTACGCCAACTTTAGTCGCGAGGTTCATAACGGTCTCGAAAGCGGCAATAAATTCTGGGCGACAATCGGGATACCCAGAATAATCCAAGGCATTTACGCCGATAAACACGTCCATGGAGCCTGTGGTTTCTGCCAGTGCCAATGCATATGAGAGGAATACCGTGTTTCGTGCAGGGACGTAAGTGATCGGAATGCCTTCGCCGATTTCAGCATCGCTACGATGTTTTGGCACATCGATGTCAGCTGTCAGCGCGGAGCCACCAAAGGCGCGAAGATCAATATCTGCGACGACATGGCGTGCGATGCCAGCTTTTTTAGCCAACTTGGCTGCCACGTCGATCTCGGCGGAATGGCGCTGTCCATAACGGAATGTCAGCGTTACAGGGGTGAAACCTTGCTCTTGGGCAATAGCTAGAACGGTTGAAGAATCCAGCCCGCCACTTAGCAAAACAACGGCAATTTTTTCTGATGTCATCGTGTCTACTCGTATTTCTTTAATTGATTGCGCTGGTCATTAGCATAATGCTGTAAAAATGACGAGGACACCTGACCATGTAGAGATAAAAGACGCGATCCGCGCGAAAGCGTTGGCGCTTGGCTTTGAGTCTGTCGGGTTTGCCAGTGCCGAAACGGACCCCAACGATCAAAAGGCCCTTGAGACCTTCACCAAGGCTGGGTTTCACGGTGATATGGCGTGGATGGCACGGGATGACAAGCGGCGTGGTGATCCGAAAGCTTTAATGCCGGGTGCACAGACAATTATTGTATTGGGCATGAATTATGGCCCTGGCACAGACCCAATGGCGATCTTTGAGCATCCGGAACGCGGTGCGATCAGTGTGTATGCACAAGGCCGGGATTATCATGACACGGTCAAAAAACGCCTCAAACAGCTCGGACGCTGGATAGTCGAGGTCTATGCCACCGATATTAAGGTGTTTGTCGATACGGCCCCTGTGATGGAAAAGCCATTGGCACAGCGGGGCGGTATTGGCTGGCAGGGCAAACATACCAACCTAGTGAGCCGTGAGAGTGGCTCATGGTTGTTCTTGGGTGAGCTGTTTACCGATCTTAATCTCGTACCTGACAGTCCTGAGATAGACCATTGTGGCAGTTGCGACCGATGCATGCGTACATGTCCGACAGACGCGTTCCCTAAAGCATACGAGTTGGATGCGCGTCGATGTATTTCATATCTCACGATAGAACATGCCGGAGATATTGACGAGGCGCTGATGGACGCGATGGGGAATCATATTTATGGGTGTGATGATTGTCTGGCGGCCTGTCCTTGGACCAAGTTTGGCTCGCCCACGGACGAGCCCGCATTCAGACCCAAAGTCGAATTGACGGCACCCAAATTGGCTGATTTAGCACAATTGGATGATGCTGGATTTAGAGCTTTCTTTAGCGGCTCACCAATCAAACGGACGGGCCGAGACCGGTTTGTGCGCAATACACTGATCGCCTTGGGGAATTCAAACGACCCGTCCTTATTAAAGATCGCCGAAGCCATGACCGATGACGCCTCGTCGCTGGTTTCAAAAGTGGCTCAACGCGCTGTAAAAAAGCTTCGCGAGGCTTGACCCAAAGCTATGTTCGCGAGACCCTTCGTTCATGAATTTTCGTCATCTTTCATTTTGTGTTTTTGCCGCCGTAATGCTGGTCATACCGGGCATGGGCCATGCTCAGGGTGTTTATCCGCGGATTGAGCCCGTTACTATTCCTGCGGCACCATTGATCGAGCCGGGGCAAAAGTTAATGCCAGGCGCTATGTTCCGAGATTGCGAGACCTGCCCTGAGATGGTCGTCGTGCCACCAGGTATTTTTATGATGGGCTCCAAGAAGCATAAAAGCGAGAAACCGCACCGAATAATGCGTATTCGAAAAGCGTTTGCGATTGGACGTTTCGAAACTACGCATGAGCATTGGCAAGCATGTATTGATGCTGGTGGATGTACTCACGAACCACATGATCACAAATGGGGTAAAAACCGCATGCCCGTGATTAATGTCAGCCACAAGATGGTTCGGGGATTTGCTGACTGGCTTTCCAAGTCAACGGGACAGACGTATCGATTGCCGAGCGAGGCCGAATGGGAATACGCAGCGCGGGCAGGCTCTAAAGGCAATTATTGGTTCGGTGATATTGTTGGCGACAACGAGGTCAATTGCCGTAAGTGTGGCGCGCCCTGGTCCGGGATTGGCAATGCACCCATTGGCAGCTTTAAGCCAAACCCTTGGGGCTTATATGATATGCACGGAAATGCCTTTGAGTGGGTGCAAGATTGTTGGCAGCCAAACTATCAAAGTGCGCCCAAAAGCTCGAGAGCCTGGGAAGATGGTGAGTGTCAGTTCCGGGTTATCCGAGGCGGCTCTTGGTATTACTATTCCAGAATGTCACGTTCAGCGAACCGCCAGAAAAATGCAGGCGCTGTGAAAAGCTATTGGTTGAGTTTTCGTTTGGTCCGCGAAATCAAATAACAGGTTACTTGCCGCCGCTCAGCTTTGCCAACTGACGCTGCATTTCAAGCATTTGTTCACGCAAATCGTCAATGCCGCCGCTTTCAGGTTCTGAAGCGGGCGAGGGTTGTTTTGGTTCAGTTAATGCTTCACCGTCTTGACAATATAACGGCGTGAACATCTTCATCGCGTTCTCGAACATAGCCATGTTCTTTTTGGAAATCTCTTCCATGGGTGCGAACGGTGCGAGGCCACTAAACGTGCCTGTCATCATCTCGCGCATTTGTTCCTGATTGCGGGCAAACGACCCCATGGAGTGTTCAAGATAATTTGGCACGACCGCTTGCAGGCTATCGCCGTAAAAGCTGATCAAGTGACGTAAGAAGCTAATCGGGAGCAAATTTGTTCCCTTAGATTCTTCTTCGACGATGATATGTGTCAGGACCTGGCGGGTAATATCTTCGCTGGTCTTGGCATCAAATACATTGAACTCTTTGTCGTCTTTGACCATTTGCGACAGCGTATCGAGAGTCACATAACTCGACGTCTCTGTATTGTACAGACGGCGGTTTGCGTACTTCTTAATCGTTATCGGCTTTTTTCCACCCTCTTCGGGGGCTGAATTCTGCGGTTTTTTCGCCATGTTCGGCTCCATTTTCCGTAATTTCTAACCGTAACGCTGAACCTTGTGCACTGCAATGAAAAAAGAAACCGACAATAGGCAGGTGCAGCATGACTGCAGCATAAGTGCAGCATTTTTTAGCAGGGGCAGCCTAAAGTGCAGATGATATCGTGGCTTTGCCGATACATGCGGACGCTATATACTTGGTATCTTAAATGACAAAGGAACGTAATAGTTATGACTGAGGATCCTAAAAGCGGCTCATCTCAAGATGATATTCAACGCCTTGCAAAAGAGTACGTTGATCTCTGGGAAGGCCAATTCAAGGCTTTGGCCGGCGATGAGGCGCTTGCCAAGGCAATGGCGCAGACGATGGAATTGATGAATGCAGGGGCTGCAAATGTTGCGTCAATGATGCAACGTACGGCATCCTCATCTAGTGGCGGCGTGAATATCAAAGGGGCTGATGATGTCGAATCAGACGCTAAGCAAAGCGATCAGAAGACACAGTCAGGCACCGCGACCGCTGGCGCTACATCTGGCAGTTCAGAGTCTGACGTACGTGAGCTCACTCGTCGCATTGCAGAGCTTGAAAAACGGCTCGCTCGATTGGAAGGACACACTGAGCTATCGGGCAAAGTCACTCCAAAAAAACCTCAAAAAAGTTGATCCGCTTAAATTCCAGTCCGCCGTTCAGCGTGAAATAGAGCAACGCGTTCTGGCTTTTGCCGTTGGTGTAAACCAATTCCAAAACGCGCCGCGAAACGAACCGCAGGCGCTGCTGCCGAGCATTTGGTCGGAGGGCACGACACAGCTCATCCATGCCAAGGCTGCGGGTGCGCCGGTGATCCTTATTCCATCGTTGGTAAATCGCGCGCATATTCTTGATTTAAATGCGAAGCGAAGTTTACTGCGCTATCTGGCAGATGCGGGCCTCGATACGTATCTGGTGGATTGGGATGCGCCCGGCACAGCCGAGATGACATTCTCGATGGATGATTATGTTGATCGATTGATACGCATACGGGATGCCGTGCAAAAAAGGTCTGGCGCTAAGCCCACATTGGTTGGCTATTGCATGGGGGGAAATCTTGCGCTGGCTTTGGCGCATCGTGCGCCCCATAAGATTGAGAAACTCGCCTTGCTCGCGACACCATGGGACTTTCATGCGGTTGCTGCGACATCGAAAATGCTGTTGAAATCATCACTACCCATTTTGAAGCCATTGATTGCATCGATGGGCGTGTTGCCTGTGGATGTTATGCAGGCAATGTTTTTAAGTCTTAATCCTAGCGGCACGCTTAAAAAATTCCGCGCCTTTGGGACATCGCATCAAAACACGGCGTATGCAGAAAATTTTATTGCGCTGGAAGATTGGCTCAACGATGGCGTGCCGCTGGTGGCAAACGTCGCCATTGAATGTCTTGAAGATTGGTATGCTGAGAATAAACCGATACACGGGAAATGGCGCAGTGGTGGGCAGGTGGTTAATCCACGCTTGATTGACGTCCCGACGTTGGTCACCATTCCTGAGAAAGATACAATTGTACCGCCTGCATCCGCGTCGCCATTGATAGATCTGCTGCCACGCGCCGAGGTGTTGAGATTAAATGCAGGACATATTGGTATGATCGTGGGCTCAAAAGCAAAGACGTTGCTTTATAAACCGCTTGCCGATTGGATTTGTGCAGCGCAATAGTTTTGCTGCATTGCAGTGTAAAACTTGAATAAAATGACGAATTAGCTTACATAATTAGCTATTAAATTTTTTTAAAAGAAGCATGCCGCAAGACGGCATATGCTCATGGGAGAGGAAGATATTATGACTGAAGTAGTAATTACCGGTGCAGCACGTACCCCTGTTGGTTCATTTTTGGGTAGTTTGAGCTCAATGGCGGCTTCTGAGTTGGGCGCGATTGCGATCACTGAAGCGCTGAGCCGTGCCGGTGTCAGCCCTGAAGACGTCTCAGAAGTTATTATGGGTCAGATCTTGTCAGCAGGTGGCGGTCAGAACCCTGCGCGCCAAGCCGCGATTGGTGCTGGCATTCCAAATGAGAAGACGGCTTATGGCATCAACCAGCTTTGCGGTTCTGGCCTTCGTACCGTAGCGCTCGGCTATCAGGCGATCCTTGCTGGTGACAGCGATGTTGTGGTCGCAGGTGGTCTCGAAAGCATGAGCCAGTCACCTCACGTGATGCATCTTCGTAATGGCGTCAAAATGGGCTCCGTACAGATGGTTGATACAATGATTAATGATGGCCTTATGGATGCTTTCAACGGCTATCATATGGGTACAACTGCTGAGAACGTTGCACGCAAGTGGCAACTGACACGTGACGAGCAAGATGCATTTGCATTGGGTTCACAAAACAAAGCCGAAGCCGCACAAAAAGCTGGCAAGTTCAAAGACGAGATCGTTCCCGTGACCATCAAGTCACGCAAAGGCGAGACCGTTGTTGATGCGGATGAGTATCCAAAACACGGCACAACGATTGAGAGCCTGACCAAGCTTCGCCCTGCATTCGACAAAGAAGGTACGGTGACTGCTGGTAATGCATCGGGCATTAACGATGGTGCTGCGGCGCTTGTATTGATGAGTGCTGAGAACGCTGAAAAGCGTGGCGCATCAGTTTTGGCACGCATCAAGTCATGGGCAACAGCGGGTGTTGATCCTGCGATCATGGGTACAGGTCCGATCCCGGCTTCACGTCTCGCACTTGAGAAAGCCGGCTGGACCGTTGACGACCTTGATCTTGTCGAAGCCAACGAAGCATTCGCAGCTCAGGCATGTGCTGTGAACAAAGACATGGGCTGGAACACGGAAATTGTGAACGTCAATGGCGGCGCAATTGCATTGGGTCACCCAATCGGTGCATCAGGCGCACGAGTTCTCGTAACACTCTTGCACGAAATGCAGAAGCGCGATGCGAAGAAAGGTCTCACGACACTTTGCATCGGTGGTGGCATGGGTATCGCAATGTGTGTTGAACGCGACTAGGATATCTTGAGGCCCTGGGCGAGTGTCATGCTTGTCCAGGGAACCTTTATAATATGATCGCCAAAATGGCGGCAATGAACAGAGAACTTCAATATGGGTAAAATAGCATTGGTTACCGGTGGAACACGTGGCATTGGCCGCGCTATTTCCAAAGACCTTAAGGACGCTGGCTATAACGTTGTCGCAAACTACGCAGGCAACGAAGAAGCCGCCGCAGCATTTAAATCAGAAACAGGTATCAACGTTATTAAATTTGACGTTGGCGATTTTGACAGCTGTCAGGCTGCTGTTGCCGAGATCGCGGGAAATCAGGGCCTGATTGATGTGTTGGTAAATAACGCGGGCATCACACGTGATAAGCCACTTCATAAAATGGAAAAATCTCATTGGGATCAAGTGATCGCAACGAACCTCGATAGTTTGTTTAATCTCAGCCGCGCCGTGATTGATGGCATGCGCGAGCGGGGCTTTGGGCGGATCGTTAACATCAGTTCTATCAATGGCCAAAAGGGTCAGTTCGGTCAAACCAACTACGCCTCTGCAAAAGCAGGCCTGATTGGTTTCACCAAGGCACTTGCACTCGAGACCGCGTCCAAGGGTATTACGGTTAATGCTGTTGCGCCGGGATACATCGGGACCGAGATGGTAATGGCTGTGCCGGAAAAAGTTTTGAACGAAGTGATCATTCCACAAATTCCTGTGGGTCGTTTGGGCGAAGCCACTGAGATTGCGCGCTGCGTAACTTTCCTTGCGTCCGATGATGCCGGGTTTATTACTGGCTCGACACTTTCCGCCAATGGCGGCCAGTACATGGCGTGATGCTGTGAACCAAGGTTATCTATTAAAGGCGGTCGTTTTTGTGGCTGCCTTTTCTTTTAACGCATCTTCATCTGGCTGCGCACATGCTAAAACGTGGACGATGTCTGTGCCTGAGTTATCTCGAATTGAGATGGGAGACGATGGTGCACCGATCGTTGTTGATCGCTCAGGAACAAAGCATCGGCTGCGACTTGTTGATGGCAAAATTTTGCTTCAACAAATGTCGTCCGTCATAAAAACTAAAGCACCTCAAGGCGCACTACCCGATAGTGTTGTCGCCGTTGGTAAAGACGGCCTTAGGGCTTGGCTGGACCAACCGACGGAACGGTATGGCCACGGAATGTTGGGTGATGCGATTGAGGCGGGCGCGCTGACGGTTGAATATCCAAGCGGCGTTCGCCAAACTTTGCGACTTGATGATGGCGCCGTGTTTGAAGACCGCACCCCTAGATTTGTTGATATGGATGGTGATGGTGATCAGGAAATTATTCTGGTCAAAGCTTATCTCGATGCAGGGGCCGCATGGTATTGATCGAGCCGGGTGATCGTCAAAATCCACCAATGATCGTTGCCGATGCACCAGCCATCGGCACGCCTAACTGCTGGCTAAATCCCGCGGGCGTCGGTGATATCGACGGTGATGTCAAACCAGAGGCATTGGTTGTCATAACACCGCATATCGGCGGCACATTGACGGCTTATGAATGGCAGGGTGATAAACTGGTTGTTGATCATGAGTTCTATGGTTTCTCGAACCATGCCATTGGATCTCGATGGTTGGGGCTTTCTCTTGTCGTTGATCTTAATGGCGATGGCATTGCTGAGGTCGTCGTGCCGGATGCCAATCGGGATAATATGACGATTGTGAGTTTTGCCGGGGTGTCGCCAAAAAACCTGAAACGTATCAAGCCATCTGGCCGTATTACGCACCGCGTTGTTGTGCATTATCTGGATGGTGATACGAAGCCTGAGATTACGTTCGCGACATCCGATCATGAAGTTGTGATTTGGCAGCCAGGGCTCTGAGCTTGATAACCTTGATTCTGGAGATTTGAATGGCGGATTCCCAAGCAGATAAAAAACGGCTACGTGCGACACTCGTTGGTGGCACCGCTGTATTGCTATGGGGATTGCTGGCACTCTTCACGACGCTGACCGGTAAAATACCGCCGTTCCAATTGGCAGCGTTGTCATTTGGCATTGCGACAGTCTTTGTCGCGCTGAAATGGACGCTGCGGCGAGAGAATATTGGCGCGCATTTAAAGCAACCTATTGGAGCGTGGATGCTTGGCACGATTGGGCTGTTCGGCTATCACTTCTTTTATTTTATGGCGCTTAAGAATGCCCCGCCGGTCGAGGCTGGGTTGATTGCATATATGTGGCCGTTGTTGATCGTCGTGGGTTCAGCGTTGTTGCCGGGCGAGCGGTTGCGTTGGTGGCATGTTGCGGGCGCCGTTGCTGGATTGCTGGGCGCGGTTTTATTGATCACGGGTGGCAAGGGTCTTGCTGGCTTCAAGGCTGAATATACGTTGGGTTATGTGATGGCCGTGCTTTGTGCGCTCACGTGGTCAACGTATTCAATATTGAACCGGCGCTTTGGGAATGTACCAACGGATACGGTTGGTGGGTTCTGTGCGGTGACGGCGATCTTGGCGACGATTTGTCATTTTGCATTTGAGACAACAGTATGGCCCAGCGGGTCGCTGGAATGGCTGGGTGTCATTGGCTTAGGCTTGGGTCCCGTTGGGATCGCATTTTTTACATGGGATTATGGAACCAAGCATGGCGACATTCAGGTGCTTGGTGCATTTTCATATGCAGCACCTTTGATCTCTACGATTTTACTGATTGCGTTTGGTAAGGGTGAGGCAATATTGAGCGCGGCTATCGGTTGTTTATTAATTGTCGGCGGTGCTGTGTTGGCGTCGAAAGAACTTTTAAAACGAAAGGGAACATCATGAGCGGTTCAGAAATTACACTGGTCTAATTTCCAAGGCATTTAGGCGTCCCCAATGCATCGCCGTTTTGCGTTAAGTTGGAGCTTTGACTGATGCTTGCAGGCATCCCTTTTAAAATGATTTCAAGGATATGCCCTTCAAAGCGCCCAAGAAGAAAATTCCCTATGTGATTATTGATGGTCAGGAAATGGGTGATAGTACGCTGGTGATCGAGCATCTGGCGAAAACGCGTGGCATCGATCTGGATGAGGGGCTTAGCGAAAAAGACAAAGCCCTCGACCAAGCCATCTGGGCAATGGTTGATGAGCGAACATATTGGTACGGCGTTTATGATCGTTGGCTGGGCGCAGGCTGGCCTGTTATCAGTGAAGCTTTTTTTGGCGCAACGCCAAGTCTGCTCCGACCGGTATTCAGAGCTTTTGCGGCTCGCGCTGTGAAAAAGCAACTTTGGGAGCAGGGTACGGGACGCCATTCCGCTGATGAAATTTTAGAGATGGCGAAACGTGATATTGCTGCCTTGGCCGCGATTGTGGGATATGGGCCATATGTTCATGGGGGCAAAATTCGCACAATTGATACGGCGGTGTTTTTAATCATCGTTAATCTGACCCACGTCACGGTTAATACGCCGATGACACAAGCAGCAAGGGCGCATGCAAATCTCGTTGCATACGCCCAGCGCATTTTTGATCAGTATTTTCCTGATTAAGACTGTGGTGGCATTGTCGCTTCGAAAGATGGACGGGTAGAGATCTTCTCGAACCAGTCGGCGAGTGCTGGACGGTCCGTGCGCCATCCCATATCCGGGAAGCGAAGATCAATCCAGCCAAGGCCACATGCGATCGAGATTTCACCAATGGTGATGTCGCCATCTGTAACCATGCTGTCAGCCGCCGCATCTGCGACGTCCATGCAACGGAACATCGCAGCCTGTTGACGCTCAATCCACCAATCCCAGCGAAGTTCTTCTGGACGGCGTACCGTCTCGATCAGAAAAAGAATACCAGCATCTGTCATGCCATCGCCA
>CAWUWH010000151.1:0-13343 GCA_963926035.1 uncultured Rhodospirillales bacterium | reverse complement strand
CGAGTGCGCGAATTTCTTCAGCTGTGGCATTCAATGTTTCTTCGGTGCGTGCGCAAATGGTGACGTCCACACCTTCACAAGCGAGGGATGTTGCGCAGGCTTTGCCAAGACCTTTCGACGCCGCACAAACAATTGCTTTTTTACCGCTAATTCCTAAATCCATCTCGTCCTCCAAAAGTAAAATTCATTGACGCCAATGTATGGCTATGAGCCTCGCGGTCAAGTGGGCGATTGTATCTCAACGTTCTAGAATGTCGCGAACAAGCGGCACAGTGATGCGTCGTTTTTTCTCAAGTGCTTCTCGGTCTGCATCAGCAACAAACTGTCGCGCCGCATCGAAAGTGCGTACCATTCTGGCTATGGCATAATCGAGAACACTGCCCTCGATAGTGAGTTGGCGATCTGCGAACAGTTTTACAATGACTGCGCTTAACAATGCGTCGTCCGGTGCGCCGATTGTGGCCGAGGATATGGTGCGCAGTCGTGATGATAAATCAGCAAGCTTGATCGGCCAGCGTGCAGGTGACTTTGCAGCCGTCAGAAGCATCGACGTCCCCGCTTCGCGCGCTTGATTATATAAATGGAACAAAGCTTCTTCGGCGGTATCGTCAGAAGCAAGTTGATCTGCATCTTCGATAACGATGGCGTTTACGTCGGGCAGGACAGGGACGGCATTATTGCGTAACGAGGATACAGATATATCGACAGCTTTGGTCTTGGCCATAAAAACGCGGGTGAGGTGGGTTTTTCCTGATCCGGGCTCTCCAGACACGACCAATGCTTTTGTTGGCCAATCAGGAAAACGATCGATCCATGCGACGGCATCGCTATTGCACGGCGCCACAAGGAAGTCGTCTTCTCCGAGTGCGGGCCTGTACTCAAGATCGAAGGCGAGTTGACGTCCGCTCACGAACCCTCCAATTTGTCATGATTAGGGCGGGGGCTTTCACCGTGATAAAGTCCACTTTCCAGATATTGATCCAGGCCAAATCTGACGAGAACGCCAACGATTGCCGCAACGGGCAATGCAATAAGAACACCCGTAAGGCCAAACAATGCACCACCGGCAAGCATTGCAAAGATGATCCAGATCGGCGAAAGCCCAACACGGCCGCCGACCAATCTTGGTGTTAGAATATAACTTTCAAGGGTTTGGCCGACGATGAAAACGCCAGCGACCATAAGAATGGATACCCAGTCTTGATGGAATTGTGCGATCGCCAATGCGACGCTGATGATCAAGCTGACGGCCGCACCAATATATGGAATGACGGCCAAGGCACCGGCACCAATACCAATCAACAATCCGGCATTCATACCAACAAAAGTTAAGCCAACAGCATAAAATACAGCGAGGGCCAGGCACACGCAGGCTTGGCCGCGTACAAATCCAGCGAGCGTAAGATCGATGGTTCTGACCTGCTCACGGATTGTGTCGGCTTGATCGCGAGGCAACCAACTATCGACCTTGGCAACGATTTCGTCCCAATCGCGCAACAGATAAAACGCAACCAAAGGTGTGATCAGAATCAAAGATAATAAGTTCAGGAACGCGAGGCCGCCGCTCCATATCTTTGCGATAAATCCTGAGAACCATTTAAATAATGTCCCGGCATAATTTCCAGCAGCCTCTTTAAGGCCATCCATCGTCTCGGCGGTGAAATCTGCGCGCATCTGCTCAAGGATCGGCCCCACGATATCTTTGACCCGGTCAATCAGCACGGGGATCAATTGTATGGCGCCGACGATTTGCTTTTGCAGCATTGGGAACAGCAGTACGGTGATGCCGATCAATACCACAAAGAAACCTAACAAGATAATGGATGTGGCAACGGTGCGCGATACCCCGAAAGCTTCGAGGCGATCTGCAACAGGATCGAAGAAGTACGCAATCGTAATGCCAATGACGAACGGCAACAGGACATCATTGAGTAGATGAATGAGCACACCCGTCGCGATTGTCGCGGTTACCCAGATTAATAATCGTATTTCGCTGCTCACGGCATATCCTCAATATTAAGTTCTAGGCGGCTGGAACACGCCAATAGGCATAACAATCCATTCGCCATTTTCCTGCTGCAGCGAGAGGTTTGCTTGCTCAAGGGCAGTCGTCAGTTGCTCAGCATCACCAACAAAATGAATGTTTACGCGAACTTGATCGCGCGACAACAAGACAACGTCAGATTTTCTGATGATCCCTACTTTGGTGAGTTGGTCGCGGACTTCCAGCCAGTCTTTCAATCCCGTGATAGGGATTGTTATGGCCATGACGCCAGCGCCCGTATTTGAAATCAAGTTGCGCTGCTTCCAGAGGTTATCGATGCGCTGCACGCTGGCACGGGTTACGCGTTCAAGCATAACATCCAGTGTTTCGCCATCGGCCTGGGCATATGAAAAGCTGCTGGCTTCGACAGGGATTGGATCGCTGGACCGCGTTAATGTGACGACGGCGACTTGTCGCCCCGTTGTGGGCTCTACGGTCATATTATTATGCACGACAATCGTGCTATCGGCAGCGTAGTGGTCTGCAATGGCAGCCAGCCTTCCGATGTCACCGGCCAAGGCCTCGCTGACGCCAATTGTCGAGATGTCAGACAAATCTCCAAGGGGCAGGACCAGAGGGACAAGACCTTGTGGCTCATCTGTGGCATTCCACTGCTGTCGCCAAGGGTTTGGCTCGTCCCATAGCACAGCCGATGCACCAATTTCATAGACGGGGAGCACGACGACCGGTCTGGAAGGGGTTTCTGCGAAGGGGACGTTATATGCACGGAGTAAGTCGCGCACTTCATCAGCTTTAAAGCGATAGTTCAGTCGCGCGATATAGCGGACACTGGAGGCTTTTTCACGGGCAACGGAGAAGTCACGCACGTAACCGGCGATCTCGTCTTGGTTAAATTCCGGGATACGCTCTTGATCCTCACTGAGTGTGAGGCGGCGAATCAGGGCATAAAAAGCACGCCGCTCGGCTTGCTTGAGCGCCTGCTTGCGTGCGGCTGCGGCTGTTTCCGCCTTTACATCAACGGCAAGATTCTTGATCTCGAACACATCAGCAGACATTTTTGGGCTGAATCCGATGCATAGCGCAAAAATAAACAGTGAAAACAGTGCCTGTTTGCCGCACAAACTATGGATTATTTGGTGAAACTGCATAAAAGGGGCTTCCTTGACGGTTTCAGTGTCTTTAAGGCTCCGTAGTGACTTGTTGTCTCGGGTCCTGACGCGTAATTTAGCACACTAACACAAAGGAGAAAGACCATTACTGACGAAAGCGAAAAGCAGCCAGATACCGGACTTAGTTATAAAGATGCCGGCGTCGATATCGATGCGGGCAACGAGCTTGTCCGACGCATCGGCCCCATGGCTGCAAAAACCTTGCGTCCGGGCGTTGTCCCGAGCATGGGCGGTTTTGGTGCGCTGTTTGATGTATCTCAAGCAGGCTTTCGTGACCCCATCCTGGTTTCTGGCACAGATGGCGTTGGCACGAAGGTTTTATTGGCGATTGAAATTGGCATTCATGACACGATCGGTATCGATCTCGTCGCGATGTGCGCTAATGACCTGATTGTTCAGGGTGCTGAGCCGCTTTTCTTCTTGGATTATTTTGCATCCGGCAAGCTTGAGCTTGAAGTGGCTGAGAACGTCATTCGCGGTATCGCCGAAGGATGTCGACAGGCAGGTGCTGCGTTGATCGGTGGAGAAACCGCCGAGATGCCAGACATGTATGCCGAGGGTCATTACGACTTGGCTGGATTCTGCGTTGGTGCTGTTGAGCGCCAAGAAGTTCTGCCGCGTCCAGATGTGATGCCGGGCGATCTGATCATTGGTCTGACGTCAACCGGTGTGCATTCAAATGGATTTTCCTTAGTACGCAAAGTTGTTGAGCGTGCCAGCCTTGGCTGGGACGACGCATCACCATTCTCCGATGACGAGACCGTTGCCGAGGCATTCCTGACACCAACACGTATGTATGTGAAATCCTGCCTCGCGGCTGTGCGTGCAGGGGGTGTGAAGGCACTTGCGCATATTACTGGTGGTGGATTGGTTGAGAATATTCCACGTATCCTGCCTGATGGTATGGGCGCCGAGATCGATGCCGCATCATGGCATGGCCTGCCTGTGTTCTCATGGCTTAAGGAAACGGGTAACGTTAATAGCCATGAAATGTTCCGGGCGTTTAATGCGGGTATTGGCATGATCGTCATTGTCGGTGCAACGCGCGCTGAATCAATTGCGCAAATTCTGCATAAGAATGGCGAAAAGATGCATATCATCGGTCAGGTCACTGAAAATAATACGGCTGAGCGCGTGAAGATTTCCAACGGCGATAAGTTATGGCAAAGCTAAAAGTCGCTGTCCTTGTTTCTGGACGCGGCTCAAATATGCAGGCCATTCTGGACGCGACCCAAGAACCTGACTATCCCGCTGAGATCGCCCTTGTTGTCTCAAACATTGAGGGCGCGGCGGCGTTAGATCGAGCCCGAGATGCGAACATCAAGACCGTTACGATTGCTCACAAAGACTTTCCTGGTCGCGAGAGCTTCGATGCTGAAGGCACACGCGAAATTAAAGAGACTGGATGTCAGCTTGTCGTACTGGCGGGCTTCATGCGTTTGCTCAGCGAAGAATTTTGTAGCACCTGGCATAACCAGCTGATCAATATCCATCCGTCCTTGCTGCCGTCGTTTAAAGGCCTCGATGTGCATCAACGGATGATCGATGCCGCTGTGCGGTTCGGTGGCTGTACGGTGCACTATGTGCGCCATGAAATGGACACAGGCCCCATCATCGCGCAGGCCGCGGTACCGGTTCACCCGGACGACGACGCGAATAAACTAGCCGCACGTATCCTCGAGCAAGAACACAAGATTTACCCGCTCGCAGTCAAATGGATCGCTGAGGGCCGGGTGCGTGTTTCAGGTGAGGTTGCGCGTGTTACGGGTGCCGTGCCTGCCGAGGGTGCACTGATTAACTTCCAGAGCTAATTTATTTCTCTAACAGAATCTGTGCTGCCGCTGGTGCCATACCTTTATTACTATGGCCAACGCCGGGCACGGTTTTGAGTTGCCAGTTTAGCCTAGTATTCATCTGTGCTGCGGTGAGTTGTGTTGCCGCCAAATAAGATGCGCCGCGTGAGAGACGGTGTGCACCCTGCGCCAAGGCTTCAGGAGTGCGGCGCAGATATTTTGAATTTGGATCGTTGTCGTCTTCACCAAGCTGAATGGACAAGGGAACTGAGAACGCCTCCCGCAACGTCTCATCCGCCACATTGATTTCATCCAAGCCGTACGGGAAAATGTCGGCCTTGCGGGGGAGGGTGTACCAGCCCGCATTCGCGGCAACGGCACGCTCGACACGCGGGCCACCGGTAAACATGATGAACCGATTCACGAACTGCGCGCCCGCGGAGTGGCCGTATAATTTGTATCCGCTTCGCGTGCTGCCAGACAAAGTGACGGCCTTATCGAAGGCGCGCTCAATCGCGGTAAAGCTCCAAGCGTCGCGGGGGATTTTCTGCCCACCTTTTGTCTGCATGTTGCCGTCGTTATAGCCCCATGACTTGGGCCACATCTCGTTGGAGAACTCAGGCACCAATAATAGCGTATTGGTTTTGGCAGCAATGTCTTGCCAGGTATCCCGGTAACGATCTGCCTCCCGCTTCACACCGTGCATGACAATCAACACGGGACTGTCGGGTGCGAAGGTATCCGGTACAAAGGTCAACACACGCATCTGCCCCTGCGGCACTTCCAGCAGGAATTCCCCATCACCTGAAGGCAGGTTGCTAGCTTGGGCGAGAGGCACAAGGCCATGCATCATTAGAAATACGCATATGATAGTGTAGATGGGACGCATTTGCATGGATGGCGTTGTCCTTTTAATTTCAAGTTATAACAGCCTGAATTTTCAAGAGACAGAGCCACCTCCCAATAAAAAACCCCGCTCAATGAACGGGGTTTTTCTTAATTGATATCGCTGAGGCTTATTGATATTACGGCAAAGCCACGTTCGAAAATGTTTCCATTTTCTCCGGTTTTGCTTAGCCGACGATTTCTGTCTCCGCGAAGAAGAACGAGATTTCGATGGCAGCGTTTTCAGCTGAGTCCGAACCGTGTACTGAGTTCGCTTCGACGTTTTCAGCAAAATCTTTACGGATCGTACCTTCGTCAGCGTTGGCAGGGTTGGTTGCACCCATGATTGCACGGTTCTGTGCAACGGCGTCTTCGCCTTCAAGAACCTGTGCCACAACTGGGCCGGATGTCATGAAGTCGCACAGATCGCCGAAGAACGAACGTTCTGCGTGAACGCCGTAAAATGATTCTGCTTGAGCGCGGGTCAGTTGCAGACGCTTTTGAGCGACAATGTGAAGACCTTTGTCTTCAAAGCGGGCATTAATCTTACCCGTAAGATTGCGACGCGTTGCGTCTGGCTTGATGATCGAGAGGGTCCGTTCTACGGCCATGTCTCGCTCCTAATATCTGTTTCAGTTAAGGGCTATAGGCAAACAGGCGGGCCCAAATTGGCGCGCCAACAATATTAATCCCTTCAATGAAGGGCGCGCGGGTTATAACTTTACCATCGCGGGGTGGCAACCCCGTATAAATTAATTGTTTTGCAATGCAGCAAAAGGGAAAAACATGATTATCGACCATCGTACGTACACTGTCGCTCACGGGTGCAAGTCAGACTTCCTCTCAAAATTCGAAGAATTCGGTTTGCCTGTGCAAATGAGACACCTGGGCAACATGATTGGCTACTTCACAACGGTGGTCGGATCGGTGAACGATCTGGTGCATATGTGGGGCTATGAGGACTTCGCAGATATGGAACGTCGTCGGAGTGCCCGCAACGCAGACCCGGGCTGGGGCGAGTTTCGCCGCATGACAAAAGGCATGTTGGTGAAACAGGAAACAAAGATTCTCAAACCCACCAGCTTCTCAACGCTGCGCTAACCGCGCAAACGTTCCAGATCCTCGCCATAGCTGGCGGGGTCTATGCGGATATCAATGAGGCTGGGGCCGGTGGTCTGTAATGCAGGCTTAAGCTCATCAGGTGAGGTGGCAATACTCGCCTGCCATCCGTAAGCCTTTGCGATATCTGCATAATTATGAGTGGGGTAGCGTACGCCACGGCTGGGTCGCTGTTGGCGTTGCTGCTTTACATTGATCAATGACAAGGCGCTGTCGTTGATCACACAAATCTTGATATTGAGGTTTTGCTCAATCGCCGTTGCCAGCTCGGCGATGCACATCGACATGCCGCCATCACCGGTGACAGCAACAACCGGTGTCTCAGGGTTTTCCAGCGCCGATGCAATGGCTGCGGGGACGGCATAGCCCATTGTTGATAAGCCGTTCGACTTCAGAATACCGAACGGTTGGCGCGCGGGCCATTTACCGATGGTCGCGAACATATGTGCGCCCGCGTCGACGGTGATGCGGGTGTCGTGATCAAGGGTTTCAGTAAGCACATCGACCGCATCGGCACAGGAAAATCCCGCGCTGTCGTCCTGATAAATCGTCTGAATGATCTCTTTTAACGGATCAAGCGCGTGCGTACCCCAGCCGTTGCAGGCCTTTTCGGGAGCAACACCTTCCATCAATACATCAAGGGGTCCCGTGAGTGACAGCATGAACGGTACGCGAGGATTCGCACGCAGCGCCTCATTCAACATGACAACGGGGGGTGCCGTATCTGGCCATGCGCCCGGAATAAATTCTATGAGGTCAAAGCCAACACCAATCACAAGATCGGCTTGTTCAATGATTGCCATCTCGCCGCTGGCACCTGTGATCGGGCCGATGAACCCCGGATGATCCCGGTCTACAACACCGCCCGCTTTGTAGGTCGTCATAACCGCGGCGCCGATCTGATCCGCAAAGGCACGCACAGCATCGCTATGGGCGCGAGCTTCGAGGCCAACAATCATCAACGGACGGCGGCAGGTGCTTATCGTTTTCCGTGCCGCATCAATCGCGGCAGCATCAAGTAAAGGCTCGGATGGATCGGATGGTGCGTTAAATGGTGTCGCAGGGGACGCGGCATCCCCGGCAGTCATCTCAACCATGACCGGGCCTTCTGGCGCAGACGTTGCCTTGGTGAGCAGTGCGCTCAGTGTTGCGGCTCCCGTTTCAGGAACGAGTTGTGCAGTGCCAAGTGTGATCGAGCGATACATAGCTTGTTGGTCAAAGTGCTGATGCAAGCTGGTGGCGGGGCCATCGATAAACAACGCCATCGGTGACCGCTCAAGGCTGGCATAGGCGAGGCCGTTCGTTGCACTTGATGCGCCGGGACCAACACCGACAAGGACGGCACCGGGCTTGGCGGAAAGCTCACCTGTCACAGCGGCCATGATTGTGGCGGCGGCTTCTGTGCGGGTGACGATGAACGGGATGCCTGCTTTGTCAGCGGCATCAATCAGGTCGAGGCTGGAGCCCCCACCCGGAATACCAAAAATTCGTGATACACCGTGCGCCCGCAGGACCTGCGCAATCTCGTCAGCCATTTTCGCCATTAGATATTCCCAAATTTCTTCATTGCTTCAGAGAAGCTCAATCCTTCGCGGATCGCATTCGCGGCTTGTTCGTCTTCAAGGGTGAAGGCTTCGGACAGCTCAATCACGCGCTCTACAATTCCAGAAGGAATAGCAAGAATACCTGTATCATCGGCAACGATCCAGTCACCGGATGACACCTTCACCCCATCAACGACGACAGTGCCACCGATCTCGGCAATGTTCAGGCGGCAGCGACCCGTGGTTGGGACAAGGTGTCGGGTAAACACGTTAAAGCCCGCATCGACAGTCTCGTCTGCATCCCTGGCACCACCATCAACAGCAATGCCTGCAACGCCCTTGGTCGCGGCAGCCAGCGAGGCCATGCCACCCCATGTGGAATAGGGGACGCCATCCGCTGCAACGACGATCACGTCGCCAGCACCGGCAGCGTCAATCATCGCGCCGACTTTGAAATCTTCAGAACGAAAGGTGCCGAACGGACCGCTTTCTTCCCGGACAGTGACGGCCGGTCCTACGAACCTCATGCCGGGGGCAACGGGTTTGAGATTGACCATTGTGCGGCCGATGCTATCGACGCGATCCAATGCGTTGGCAATCGTCGACGTTGCCAGTGCACTCAAGCGTGTTGTGATTTCTGATCTCTCAATGGCCATGATGTCCCCCGTGTACATTCTTCATCTCATTAAATATTAACCGCCAATATGCATCCGACAAGTAACTCTTCGATGCCGTTAGCCTTGAAACGGATAAACAGGTGCCATGCAGATTTAACATGGCGGTCAATGTTTAATTCGGGTTAGAGTCCTGTTGTTACAAGGGGGATTTCATGCGCCGCATTCATTTGCCTGTCTGGCTAGATGGTGCGTCCAAGCCACGTGCGGGGACGTTTGTCATACTATTTTCGCTTGAGGCCTGGAGCCGAGCGACCCTTATTACGTTGGTGCCGCTTCAAGCACACCAATTGTTTGGTGACGCCCTGTCCGTAAGTGTTCTCTATTTCTCAATCTCAATCGCAGGCTTAATGGCCGCGATGGTTATTCCTATCCTTGTGCATTGGATCAGACGACGCTGGGCATTTTCTGTTGGCGCAGTGTTGATGCTTGTCGCCGTTGGCGCGTATTCGACGGGCATCCCTGCGTGGTTCGCATTTGGGCTGGCGTGTCAGGTTGTGGCCATGGCGTTCTTGGAAATCGTAATGAACCTTTACGTGCTGGATCATGTGCCACGGTCAGAGATCACCAAGTTTGAGCCCAAACGTCTGTTATTCGTTGCGGCACCGTTCACGTTTGGGCCCTGGCTCGGTGTTTGGTTGGCTGAGCATATGGGGCCACATGTTGCTTACATCACGGTTGGTTTTTTCGTTGTGATGATGGCGTGTTTTTTCTGGTTCTTGCGCATCACAGATAACCCGGCGGTGTCATCGCCGTTAAAGCGGCCACCTAACCCTATCAAGTATTTGCCTAAGTTCTTCAAACAGCCACGGCTGCGGCTCGCATGGGGATTAGCGATTGGCCGTACAGGCTGGTGGATAATGTTTTTCGTCTATGCACCGATTTATCTGACCACCAACGGGTATTCGAACGAGACGGCGGGCCTTATTATTTCATTAGGTGTGGGATCGATGTTCTTGGCCAGCTTATGGGGACGTTTCGGACAAAAGTATGGTATTCGATTCCTGCTGACCCTTGGCTACGGGCTGACTGGAATCGTCACAATTTTGATTGCGGTTTTCCACGACACACCAACAATTGCGGTCGGGCTGATCGTTGCTTCAGCTTTTGTCGCGGTGATTATTGACGGGGCCGGAAACGTGCCGTTCCTGCGTGCTGTGCATGCCCTCGAAAGATCAGAAATGACGTCGGTCTATGTGACGTTCCGACATACTTCGCAATTGGTTACGCCAGGTATTTTCGCCATCGCACTGGGGATGTTTGCATTACCAGCTGTTTTCGCCGTCGGTGGGGTGGCGTGTTTTGGTATGTCAGCCTTGGCCCGGTATCTGCCTAAAAAGCTTTAGGGCTTGGGATAGGTTTTCCGAGACCAGCGAAAATATACGATCATATAGACGAGCGCGAAGCCAAACCAGACCATGCCCCACCAAAGAACGATCAATGATGTCATCTCGACAACACCCCAGGTCGCCAGAATCGGCAACACCAACCAGCCAATAAATGCGAGCCAGCGAATCGCGTGCGGTGGACCGACATTTTCTTTGCGTTCAATCTCAATCATTGATTTAAAATCCATTTGTCCGTTGAATTGAACCTGTGGCACAACGCGTGTAGTCTACGTGCTACGAAGTACTTATGTCGATCTGGAACCTACAACAATGCCGCAAAATGTTATCGGAACTATCTTCAAGATTCTTGTGGCCTCGTTGGTCCTTGGTTTCATTCTCAAGTTCATGGAAATCGATCCTAAAGATCTATTATTGAACTTTGGCGAAACGGTTCAATCCGCCTTCGCATGGGCCGGTGACTTTGTCGCAGGCAGCATCGAATACGTTCTGATCGGCGCCGTCATTGTTGTGCCGATCTGGTTGATTGTATTCTTTGTCGGCAAACTCAAAGGCAAGTAACGCCCTTAATTATCCAGCTATCTATTTGTTTGTGGTGTCCTGTCCGGTAAACGCTGGGGCCACTGACTTTGCCACGCTTTCGTCCAAGGCTTCGAATTCATGATAGCCGATGATATCGTAGCTTTCGGACCGCTTGAGCATGCGATCTTCGAAGCCTTCTGTGCCATCATGATCTTTGATGTGCTTATAAAGATCACGCATCGCATATCCGGCAACCCGCATTGACGTTGCTGGCCAGATAACAATGCCATATCCCATGTCCTGGAATTGCTGCCCGGTATAATGTGGTGTGCGACCGAACTCGGTCATGTTCGCCATGATGATACCCGAGGTCTCATCGGCATACTGTTTGAACTCATCAACAGTGGCGAGGCCGTCCGGGAATAACACATCGGCGCCTGCTTCTTTGTATAAGTTTGAACGGGCAATCGCCGCATCAATACCTTCAACGCCAGCGGCATCTGTACGCGCAATAATCACAAGATCACGTGATGCCTTTTTTGCGGCGGCAATTTTCGCGGCGGCTTCTTCAGCCGGGACCAGACGCTTATCGTTCAAGTGACCGCATTTCTTTGGCAGTAACTGGTCTTCGATATGGACAGCAGCAGCACCGGCCTGTTCCAGTTCGCGGACAGTCCGCATGGCATTCAGTGTGCCGCCGTAACCCACATCACCGTCGACGATCAACGGTAAGTCAGTGGCGCGCGAGACCATCTTTGTGATGAAGCAAAGCTCGTCCAGCATCATCACGCCTAAGTCTGGTAGGCCAAGGCTCGACGTGACGGCACCGCCTGAAATGTACAACGTCTCAAAGCCTTCGCGCATGGCAAGACGTGCGGCGAGAGGGTTATGCGTACCAGGAACGCGGAGTATTTCATCACGCTCAAGAAGCTCGCGAAGCCGTGCGCCCGCAGGCTTATCGTTCCGAGTTGATCCTTCAAGCCACGTTGTCATTGCATATTCTCCCGTTCAAAAAATGATAAGGGATATATAGCGAACGATTTGGGTACTGGCAAAAAGTGGTTGTTGTGAGGTTGGAAATTGCGGTGTCGTTCGAGGTGCCCGCATATTTTCCTCCTTGAATGAAACAGCATGAAGCATATCTTCCACATATACGTTGGCAGCTTGGATATAAAAATGCCGATGCGAAATCATGATCGTATTCTGGATGATCCGGGATGCCGATACAGGGGGAACACCGTGCTTAAACTCGCAATTCTTGATGATTATCAGAACGCCGCTTTGAAAGCTGCAGATTGGACCGTGCTTGGGAACGACATCGATATTACGGTTTTTGATGAGCATTTGGGCTGGGATGAAGGCGATATTGCCAAAGCCCTCGCACCTTTCGATATTCTGGTTTGTATGCGTGAGCGGACACGGTTCCCGGCATCACAGATTGATTTGCTGCCAAACCTCAAGCTGCTGGTGACGACCGGGATGCGTAACCTTGCCATCGATCTGGATCATGCGCGCTCAAAAGGTATTGTTGTCTCAGGTACCGATATGCTGCCGTATCCTGCTGCTGAACATGCGGTCGCCATGATCACCGACCTGTACAAGAAAATCTCTGCTGAAAGCCAGGTTATGCGTAATGGCGGCTGGCAGGGCTACGTTTCAGAAAGCCTGAATGGACGCACGTTGGGTATTCTGGGTCTTGGGAAGCTTGGCGAGCGGGTTGCCAAATTTGGCTTAGCGATGGAGATGGATGTTATCGCCTGGAGCCAAAACCTGACGGACGAGCGGTGCGCCGAAGTCGGTGTGCGCCGGGTCGATAAGGACACATTCTTTGAGACATCCGATGTTATCTCAATTCATTTGATCTTGAGCGAACGTTCAGAAGGCCTTGTTGGTGTGTCGGAATTCAAACAAATGAAGCCGACGAGTTATCTGGTGAACACGTCACGCGGATCGATTGTTGACGAGGCTGCGCTGGTTGGTGCATTGAGCTCGGGTGAAATTGCAGGTGCAGGCATTGATGTTTATGACGTTGAGCCGTTGCCGGTGGACCATCCTTTGCGGAGCCTGGATAACGCTGTCCTGACTGGACACACAGGCTACGTGGTCAAAGAATTATACGAGCTTGTCTATGCACAAGCGGTTGAAAACATCCAAACATGGAAGGACGACGCGCCATCACGCGTGTTGAATGCACAATGATTACTGATCCTATTATCCTCGAGCGCGATGGCGATATCGCGATCATTACCCTGAACAATCCAGCTAAGCGGAATGCATTATCTTTGG
>CAWUWH010000150.1:0-6904 GCA_963926035.1 uncultured Rhodospirillales bacterium | reverse complement strand
ACCACCATACTGCTTGCGCCAGCGGTAAAAGGTCTGCTCTGTAATCTGGACTTCCCTGATTGCATCAATACGCGCCACACCTTGCCCAACAAGTACTTCAACTTGGCGTAACTTCGTGACGATCTCTTCCGGTTTATGTCATTTGATAGCCATAACTTGATCCTCCTCAACTAACTATAAAGGTGGACCAACTCAATGGGGGAGGACCAAATAATGAAAACTCTCAAATCGATGAGTTGGAGGCTTTTTTATGGCTATTAAGAAGAGTTACATGAAGAAAATATGCCTTTAATGCGGCGTCATCAAATATTAGGCTGTAAACTTCCAAAATTGTTTCTATATATGACTGATAGTCATGATTTTGTTTATCTACTCGAAAGGTTCCCATCCAGTGAACGAAATGAGATATGAAGCTCCTGAAACAATAGAAGCTGCGATAGCTTTGCTTGTCGCAAAAGATGAACGCCCAAGGGTATTTGCAGGTGGCACAGATCTCATTGTCCAGCTTAAGGCAGAGATGATTGAGCCGGGGATGTTGGTTGATATCAAGAAAATCAAAGAGCCTAGTGAAATTATTATCACCGCGGATGAAATCCAAATCGGTTCAGCTGTCTCAGGAGCAGAGATCGGAGAAAACGTTGAACTGAAGTCACTTTTTCCTGGTATGGTTGAGTCCGTTCTGCTCATTGGCTCTGATCAAGTTCAGGGCCGAGCGACTATCGGCGGTAACTTCTGCAATGCGTCACCCGCAGCTGATAGTGTGCCTGCATTAATTGCAGCAAATGCAAAGGCCGTCATCGCCGGGCCAAACGGGGTTCGTAAAGTTGATGTCCAAGATCTCTTAGTTAAACCTGGAAAAACATCTCTGACGACAGGTGAATTTATCATATCATTTGCCTTTCCACGTCCTCCTAAAAAAACGGGTGAAGCTTACCTTCGTTTTACTCCGCGCACAGAAATGGATATTGCCGTTGTCGGGGCAGGCGTCTCGGTTACCTTGAACCCTGACGGTACTTGTGCAACTGCGCGTCTGGCCTTGGGTGCTGTTGCACCAACCGCACGCCTTGTTAACCAGGCATCTGATATTTTGGTTGGAAAGAAACTGGAAAAAAGCGTTCTCGCAGACTTGGCTGTAGCTGCCAGCGCAGCTTGCCAACCTATTGATGACAAGCGCGGCACGATCGAATTCAGAACAAAAATTGCAGGCGTTCTTGCCTCCCGGGCGACTAAAATTGCCTGGGAAAGGGCGGAGAAAAATTGATGTCGAAATATCTAATCTCGGCGAATATCAACGGCGATGAAGTTGATTTTGCCTGCTACGCTGATCAAACCTTGATGGAAGTGCTCCGCGAAAACCTTCATATGACCGGGACTAAAAACGGCTGTGGCTCTGGAGACTGTGGTGCTTGCACGGTCATCATGAACGGCCGGCCAGTCAACTCATGCCTCGTTTTGGGGGCGGAGTTACAAGGCGCCGACATCGAAACTATCGAAGGCATGTCGAAGGGAAATGAGTTGCATCCTTTGCAGCAAAAATTCTTGGATCATGCGGCACTACAATGTGGCATATGCACGCCCGGCTTTCTTAATATGGCCAAGTCATTGCTTGAGAAAAATCCCGACCCAACGGAAACTGAGGTGCGCTTTGCGCTGGCTGGCAACCTCTGCCGTTGCACTGGTTATGATAAAATCGTTCGTGCCGTTCTTGATGCGGCCGAAGAAATGAGGACAACAACGTCATGAACGAGATTAAAGACGTATCTAAAAGCAATTATAAATGGGTCGGCAAACGGACACGCCGTCCTGATGGTCCCGATAAGGTTACTGGTCGGGCGCAATATGGAGATGACTTGGTCTTGCCGGGAATGCTTTGTGGCAAAATCCTCCGCAGTCCGCATGCGCACGCCAAAATCCTTTCCATTGATACCAGTAAGGCCGAAGCTTTAAAGGGCGTAAAAGCTGTCGTTACCCACAAAGATATTCCCGATCATGCGTTGCTTGAACCGCCTTTTGGCCCAGTAATAGCTGACTTTTATGACATTACCAGAAACGTATTGGCGCGTGAAAAGGTACTATATGATGGTCATGCGGTGGCAGGTGTTGCAGCAACCAGCGATCGTATTGCCAGCGCTGCCCTTAAATTAATTGAGGTTGAATACGAAGTTTTACCTCACGTCCTTGACCCATTTGAGGCGGCTCAGCCAGACGCACCTGTGTTGCATGAGCATCAGTTTACGAATGGTGTCACACCTGCACCGGAAAAACCGTCTAATGTATTCCGTGTGGTTTCAACAGAACGAGGAGATCTTGAAGCCGGCTTCGCAAACGCCGATATCATTGTCGAACGGGAATTTAGCTCTGAGCCTGTACATCAAGGATACATCGAGCCCCAAGCACTGATTGCCTCGGCATCAGAGGATGGTGCTGTTGAGCTTTGGACGACAACTCAGGGCCATTTCGTCATACGTGGACTTTGCTCTCGGCTTCTCAACATAGACATGTCGAAAATCCGCGTTACTGCATCCGAGATTGGTGGCGGGTTCGGCGGTAAGAATAACCTTTATGCAGAACCATTGGCTATTTGTCTCTCGCAAAAATCTGGCAAACCTGTGCGCATGGTTATGTCACGGTCTGACGTTTTTCGTGGCACTGGTCCGGCATCAGGAACCTATTCGCGCATTCGCATGGGTGCAAAGAGTGACGGCACCATCGTTGCTGCTGAGGCTGAAATCTATAATCAGGCAGGTGCTTTCAAAGGATCGCCAGTCGGACGTTCCCTTGATTCATTCTTTTCCTCCTATGCCATTGAGAACGCAAAAGCCACAGCCTACGACGTTTGTGTCAATCGGCCCAAGGTCGCGGCTTACCGTGCACCTGGTGCGCCCATGGCGACGTTAGGAGCTGAGCTGACCATCAATGAGATTGCTGAAAAATTAAATATAGATCCAATCGATCTACGTTTGAAAAACGCTGTCCAAGATGGCGGTGAAAGTCTTTGTGGTGTTAAGTACGGTCGGATTGGACTGAACGAAGTGCTTGAGACAGTAAAGAGCCATCCGCATTATTTAGCGCCTCTGAAAGCAAATCAGGGCCGTGGCTTTGCCCTTGGGTACTGGATGCATGGTGGTGGTTTGAGTAGTGTTAATGCCAACTTGTTAGATGATGGGACCGTGTCTGTTGCGACAGGGAACCCTGATATTGGCGGATCACGATCATCTATGCGGGTCATGGCCGCAGAAGAACTTGGTGTTGAACTTGAAACGGTTAAACCCATCGTCGCTGACACCGGGTCCATGGGCTATAGCCACTTGACTGCGGGAAGCCGTACAACCTTTGCGACAGGCTTAGCCGTCATTAATTCGGTACGCGAAATCATTGAAAAGTTACGTGCTCTTGCCGCGAAGAAGTGGGAGATTTCCGTTGAAGATGTCACTTGGGAAGCAGGGCAGGCGGTTACCCATCGTGACGGCTTTGAAACTCTCACGCTAAAGCAGTTGGCGGGCATGGCAACTAAGATGGGCGGCCCTATTGCAGGACATTCCGAGATCAATGCAGGCGGTGCTGGGGCGGCATTCTCGGCACAAATCGTTGACGTCGAAGTAGATCCAGAAACGGGCCTTTCTTCTGTAAAACGCTATACGATTATCCAGGATGCTGGCCGGGCAATTTCCCCTGATTATGTCGAAGGTCAGATGCAGGGTGGTGCTGTCCAAGGCATTGGTTGGGCACTTAACGAAGAATATTTTTATGATGACGAGGGGCACTTGCTGAATTCAGGGTTTTTGGATTACAGAATGCCCGTGGCATCGGATCTGCCGATGATCGATACCGTCATTGTCGAAGTTCCAAACCCAAATCATCCTTATGGGGTGAGGGGCGTGGGCGAGCCACCACTTATTCCTGCACCTGCAGCTGTCGCTAATGCTGTTGAAAATGCTATTGGCAGGAAATTGGGATCACTTCCTTTGTCACCCCCTAAGGTGTTGAAGGCGATAGAAACAGGTATGCCGCGTGGGGCATAACTTGTTATGGCGAGCCTACGTGACGATACATTGTCGTCTGGGCTCGTCTTAGCCCCATTATCTGCTTGTAGGTATGAAGCTGATGAGCTGCCAAGAGTATTGAAACGGTAGCTTTTGATCTTACTGAAGGGCAATTAAAACCCTAATCCGTTGAGCCCACGACACGTTTCTGGGGAGGTGGCATCTTCAAATTGTTTTCACCCGTGGATGTCGACGTATCTAGGACCTGGCGTCCAATAATTTCATGGCCTTTCTTTATGCAAGCTTCCAAATATGCCTCTGCCATCATGTCCGCCATGTCGGCCCAGCAAGAAAGTTCATTTCGGTCGCGTTCGGGTAGTGCTTCGATAACTCTTCGGGTTATAGCCATTTAATCCTCCGTTAGTGCTTACGTGAAGGTTAAGCGGCTACGGTGAATTAATCGTTTACGACTTGAAAATTATTTTTTGATAATGAAAAGGCATACTCTTCATTTTAACGATGTGAATTTTAATGCCTTATACTGCTATCTTCTGGCTACGAGAATTGTAACATCATCGCTGCCTATACGCTCGGTATGACGACGGACACTTTTCTCCATATTGCTTAAGAAATGCCCAGACGTTCTTGAACTTATAGACAAGCTTAAAGGGCAACATGTGGAAGGCACTGGCAGAATACGCGTGTTAACCGAAGCCCCGAATTCATTTTCAGCATCACCAGACAATGCACGGGATAGGCTTATGGACGCCGCCTCAGTATTTGTGGCATTTCAACGAGAACACATCGGCTTGGTAGAACATGAATTGCTCCCACAAGCCGTTGAAGCGTTGTCTCTTGAGGATTGGAATCACATCAAAAAAGCGCTTAGGTCTAATACAGATCGAGTTTTTGGGGAAAATGTTAAAACGGGTTTCCAAAGCTTGTTCGATAGGATCACGGCATAGAATTGGGGCTCAAGAAGTATCTCGTTGGTTCGTTTATGGTTAGACGGATTTCTTTTTAGGGCTGCTCACGAACACAATGAATGGAATAGCTAAGGCTGAAACCATTGTGTACATGCCAAATGCATTCAGATAACTGATCAGTGATGCCTGGTGGAATATCTCGTTGGAAAAGTGTGCGAGCCCGTTGGCCGTATCAATACTCCGTTCACCCATCACCCACGGTAAACCAAGAAGTGGATTAAAATGTGAAATGTGAGAGGTCATATATTCATAGTTCGTGGCAGTGGAACGGACCAGTTGGGCCACACACAAAGATATGAAGAAGCTAGAGCCAAGATTTCTTAGTAGATGATAGATGGCACTGGTTTCGTCCAGATCCTTTTGATCAAGAGTTGAAAATGTCACGACCGTCAGCGGCACCCAGATTGTACCTACAGCGAGCCCTTGCACGATGCCGTTTAGAACAAATTCCAATGGTGTCGTATTTAGATTAACCGTCATCAACCATAATCCGGCAATGACCTGCAATAAAAACCCAGCCGCGATAGATCTCCGTGGGAATTTTTGACCCACAAAGCCAGCGATACAAAAAGCTATCATGGCGCCAATGCCACGCGACCCCACTACATATCCGATCAGCGAGTCTGGCATGCCAACGTGTTCACGTAATAAGCCGGGTAATATGACCATAGGTGTGAAGTTCAACATCCCGTATATGGTGACGAGAATGAGACCGATAGTATAATTTCTATTGAACAATAACTTGAGGTTTAAAAACGGTTTATCGTGAGTCAGGCTGTGTGCGATAAAAAGATAAAATGCTAATGCGCCAATGAATACTTCAATTATGATTTCTGGGGATTGAAACCAATCAAGCCGTTGGCCCCGAGATAACGCGAGCTGAACACATGCAATCGATATGCTCAGTAGCAGGAATCCTGTCCATTCCAATTTTGTTTCCTGGGTGCGATAGGTGCGTGGCAATGCGATCATGACGCCGATAGAGGCAAAGACTGCAATGGGTGCCAGCATATAGAACGCATATCGCCAGGTATAAAGTTCGGCCATCACGCCGCCGATCATTGGGCCGATGAAAGCACCCATGACAACGCCGACGCCATACATGCCGATCACCATGCCGTGTTGATGTTTTGGAAAAATATTAAGCGTTACAGATTGTCCGATGGGTGGCAAAGATGCACCCGCAGCTCCTTGAACGATGCGCCAAAAAATTAAAGATTCGAGAGTTGTCGCTGCTCCACAAAAATACGTCGCAACAGCCATTATTGCGACACTCCCCCCGAGCAGATTGCGCCGCCCGAACCGTGCCGCCAGCCATCCCGTCAACGGAGTCATCACAGCCGTTGCCAGAATATTAAACGTCATCGTCCAGGAAATTTCGTCGGGCGTCGCCGACATAGCGCCTTGCAGTTGCGGGAGCACGGCTGCGACGATCAGAATTGATGTACTGTAAAGCGTGACGCTGAGAATGATCACGGAGAGAATGACATAACGACGCACTGGAGAAAGCTCCGGCGTGGGCGCTATAGATTCAAAAGTTGCATCAGCCGCCATGCTTAAAGGTAACCCTATTGACAGTAAGTAATGCAATAGTAACAATGCTTACTATTGTTGGCGAGGACTTTAAATCGTGAAAAAAATGGACCTGATGCCGGTGACCGACGGGCGTTATTTGGCGTTCCTGATTATGGAAGCGGCGCGTCTGCAACGAACTGTATTTGATCGTCGCGTGCGTAAGATTGGTTTTACGCGCACCCAATGGATGGCGTTACGTCGCGTCGGCGATCAGCCTGGTGTCAATCAGTCTGAACTCGCCGAGCTTCTGGAAGTTGAGAAAGCGACGGCAGGACGTGTCATTGATAAGCTGGAAACTTTTGGCTGGCTGGAACGGCGTCCCGATGATGCTGACCGCCGTGTTAAGCGTGTGTATTTGAC
>CAWUWH010000149.1:0-25586 GCA_963926035.1 uncultured Rhodospirillales bacterium | reverse complement strand
GACGAAAACTCATGGATTTACTCTCCATAACGAATTGAAATTCCACAATAAAATTTATTGTGTTAGCACTCAGCATGAGTGAGTGCTAGCTAACTAGTCGGTTGAGCACATTCTGTCAAGCAATACACATTGATAATTCTGAAAATGTGTTGCAAGAATCGAGCATGACAAAGACCATGAGCCCGCTGCACATTTAGTTCACGGTGCCACAATCGAACATATTTAAGGTATTATTGTGGAATAAGTCATTGATCAGAAATAGTATGTAAATAGATGACAAAACAGTTTGAGAAACCTTTCACTCAGCAAGAACCTATCTCAGAAGACGCTATTGAGCGGGTAGGAGAAATCCTGAGAAGCGGACGTCTGCATCGGTACAATACGATTGCAGGTGAGGTTTCCGAAGCCAGCTTACTCGAAAAAGAATTCGCCGCATGGCAAGGAACAAAGTATTGCCTCGCAACAACTTCGGGCGGACAAGCCATGCAAATTGCATTGCGCGCCGCTGGCGTTAAATCCGGCACCAAAGTCCTCGCCAATGCCTATACGCTGGCCCCTGTGCCTGGCGCAATTTATGCCACAGGCGGCGAGCCCGAGTTGGTCGAGATTGACGAAAACTGGCACACCGATATAGATGACCTTCGCGCCAAAGCGGAAAGCACCGGCGCCAAATATTTCATGCTGTCACATATGCGCGGCCATATTGTTGATATGGATGCCATTAAAGCTGTGTGCGATGAATTCGGCATTATCCTTATCGAAGATTGCGCCCATACTATGGGTGCCAAATGGAAGGGCACCCGGTCTGGGAACTTTGGCGACATCTCATGTTTTTCAACGCAAACCTATAAGCATATCAATTCTGGCGAAGGCGGCTTTCTGATCACAGATAATCCTGAATTTGCGGCGCGTGCCGTCGTCGGATCTGGATCATACATGCTGTACGGTAGCCATGGAGCCATTCCCCCCGAAGACGTGTTTCAGAAAGTTCGGCTGGATAGCCCCAATTGTTCTGCACGATTGGATAACTTACGCGCCACCATTCTCCGTGATCAATTGCCGAACCTCGAAGCGAACGTTAATCGGTGGAATGTGCGTTACCGCATTTTAGAAGCAGGCTTTCGCTCTGCACCGGGCTTGAGCGTGGTTGAACGCAAACAGTACGAAGAATTTGTTGGATCATCAATCCAGTTCAAAGCAACGGGTATTGCACCCAAAGACATCCCCGCCTTCTTAAAAGACTGTGGATCGCGTGGCGTTGAAATCAAATGGTTTGGCGGCGATGAGCCTGTGGCGTTTACCAGCCGTTATGACAGCTGGCAGTACTTAGGCGATATGGACCCACTCCCCAATACGATTGAGACATTATCAACAACCTGCGACCTGCGTGTCCCGTTGACGTTTTCCGAGCAAGATTGCCAGGACATTGTCGATATTGTAACTGAGGAAATGGCTGCGAGGTTGAACGCCTAGAATTCAATAACCTTACCGTCTTCGGCGCACTCGTAAGACAGGTCGTCCAGCCTGTTCAACATGTCATCATTCATGTGTGTCAGTACCAGACGCTTAGGATTAATCAACTGCAGCTTCTCTTATATTGTTGCCAAGTTCAGATGTAGAGGCACTTTCTTCTCATAATAATACGCCTCAGCAATGAAAAGATCGGCGTCCTTACCGGCATCAATGATGTGTGTCCGTCCATTCCGTATCCCCCGTGCACGCAATCGTTTTACCTTCGGCCTCAACTCTCAATGCAAAGAATGGGCCGCCCAGATTTCCATATAACACAATCTTTAGTATCACATGCACGTCACATGAAAGCACGTATTAAAGCGCCAACCACTGCCAAACGCATCGCCACACCCTATAAATTGCAATTTCATCTTCATATCTATTCATTACGATTTGATATCATCAAAGACTTGCATGCGGTGTACTCACATCTCTGCATACAAATCCATGTGCGCATCTATTTGTAGCACATTTGTGCAATGATACACAGAGATACTCGCTGGTTAAAAACCTGACCCTAAAATCTGTCCGCCAGATTTGGATACTTATTCAATAATCCAGCGCGCCAAAATACGACATCAAAATCGCGGAACCGATATGTTGCGATTGGCTGTGCATCATCTGGAAAGGTTCTCTCATACTTGACGTGGTAATACGCAACAATAATACCATCTGGATGGGCAGCAACGAATGCGTCCGTCGTTTTTTTCTCAAGGCCAAGTTGCGCCATCGGATGTTCCAGGCGACCAAGAAACTGATACTGACCGTGATACGTGCCAAAGTTTGCAAGTGGAACGCCCTTGTCTTCATGTGCTTTGAGGGCCTGGGCGATGGGGCGTAGGTCATATGCAAATGACAATACGTCGCGCGCGCTTAAATGCACGACGGCAACCAATAGCGACATCGACAACGCCAGAACTGCCGCACTTTTAAATATATCGCACTTGGCAAAAATCCAGCATGCAACCGCTGCAACAAGCAACAGCGCACCCCAGAAAGTATCAAGATGGACAAACCATCCCGGCTCTCTGAACATATCCGGCTGATGGGGAAGAAGCAAGATAACCAGACCCAGGATCGCAAATAATGCCGCGATGATAGCGCCGTCAAATCGGCGTCCTTGACCATCTGCTGACTGGCTTAGAATGTGTGCCATCAATAATGCGAAGGCAGCGAATTCAGGCAACAGGTAATGCAATTGTTTGCCGGAAATGATCGAGAAGATAAACAATGCCGGGAGCGCCCACGCGACGAGTAGGCGCACGGCACCATCTGCAATCGTCACATGCCCTTTAATGCCACGCCAAAGCCTCGGCCAAATGACCCAAGGCAACAACAACGGCGGAATAAGGACCAGATACCAATAGAAGGGTCGTGCGTGATCAAAGCTCTGCACCATACGTCCCGCTGACTGTCCCCAAAAAATCATGTTGCGATATTCTTCGCCGCCTCGGATACCTGCGGGGATCGCCCACAACAACGCGAACGCGACACCAAGAACGACGCTTACGATCAGTCTAAAATACCATTGGCGCGTCGAGACCAGAGGACGATCAGGTGCACCGCTGAGTGCAGGCCCCCACCATGGCGCCGATAAGGCAACGGGCAGAATATGCAATAAAATCGCAGGCCCTTTGGCCAGCACACCAAAACCAATAGCCAGGGCTGTAATGATCCAACCAGCCAATCCCCCGTCGCGCCATGTCCGCACGATGCCACTGATCCCAGCAAGCGTACATGTCGCCAGCATCATGTCGAACATCGTTAGTGTCTGAAATACTGCCCAGAACGCCGCACCAACGAGAATGATCGGTGTAAGCCGTGCTGCTTTGTCATCATCTGGCCAAAGCAGGAAAGAAAGACGCGCAGACCACCACAACGCAACAAGCGCAAACAAGGGCGCAACCATGCGAGGCCACCAATCGTTCACACCAAATACAGACCAGCCTGCGTTCATCAACCAAAATAAAAGCGGTGGTTTGTGATGGTACGCTTCACCGTTCAAATACGGCACAATAAAGTCACCACGCTGCCACATCTCCCAGGCAACGGCGAGATAGCGGGTTTCATCAACAGGTAGTGGCGGCCTGATCACGAGCGCAGCTAAAACTGCAATCGCCCAGCACATTAACCAGACAGGTATTCGATGAAGAATGCTCATTGATCCGATGCTTTACTCGCGCCCACGTCTTCTGAGCTTATCACGCCTGCGTTTAGAAGTTTGTGACCATCACGATAGCGACGATACAGCCATAATCCCATGAACCCGGATACAGCAAACAATACTATGCTAACAACGAGCCGCACATTTGGCTCAACAGCAAAACCAGACCCCACCAAGGCAAATATCAACATTTGCGGAATGTAGCCGATACCGGAGCCTGCGAAAAAAGGCAGAGGCGACACGCGTGAAACGCCAGCTAAAAGGCTTGTTACGAGGTTCGAGCCTATCGGTAAAATGCGGATCAATAATGACGTCGTGAAGGCATTCTCTGCCAGAAATGCATCCATCCGTTTGAACTTCTCGGGGAATTTCTGTGTGACGAAATCGCGGGCCAGAAAACGTGCGACAAAAAATGAAATCATGCAGCCACATAATGCTGCAATCACACTGATACCCGTGCCAAACGCAACGCCGAAAACATAACCGGCCATGAAGGCAACGGCCTGTCGTGGCAATCCGACCGAGGTAAATATCGCCCCAATGCCAATGAACAATAACTCGCCTCGAATGCCGGTGTCTCGGACGTACTCATCCATCCAGGCTTCGTTCAACGTATCCCCAAGCGGCGTGAACTTAATCAACGCACCAACACCAATCACCAGTGCGAACAAAAATATGGAACGAAAAATAATACGTGGCGTCATTTTGGGTCTACAGGTCTTTCGGTCATGATCTTCACCCGAGAAGGACGCCTGTTGAGCCACATCACGCCAAATATATCGACAATCCCGACCCATAGACGGTTGAACAAGCCATATTTGGACACGCCCCGCTCCCGGGATCGATGATTAACCTGAACCGAGACCACCCGGCCACCTGCGCGGATCGTCAAAGCAGGCATGAACCGATGCATATGATTAAAGCCAGGGAACGACATAAACATATCGCGGGGAAAAACTTTGAGGCCACATCCTGTGTCCGGCGTCGCGTCGCCAAGCATGCTGCCCCGGACCGCGTTCGCAACCTTCGATGATATGCGTTTGAGCCAGGTGTCTTTGCGCTTGGTCCGCCATCCCGCGATCATCAAGCGTGCATCCGCAGATCCGCCTTCGGTATTAAATCGCTCAAGCAGTGCAGGAATGTCTGCGGGATCGTTTTGTCCGTCGCCATCCAATGTCGCGATCAAAGGTGCCCCCGCATGACGAACACCGGTCTGTATCGCTTGCGACTGCCCAAAGCAGCCATCGTGGCGCACAATGCGCAGGTTCGGAAATTTTGTTTTGGCGTTCAGTAATCGATCCGGCGTCCCGTCAGAACTTCCATCGTCGACATAGACGATTTCATAGACACAGACGCCCTCAAGCGCAGCCGCTATTTCTTCGATTAACGGCAGCACATTTTCTGCCTCGTCCTTTACCGGGACGACGACAGCAAGTGTCGCTAGGGATTTGTCTCGACCAGCGTCTACCATCGGCGCGCGGTCTCCTTAGAATATGAACGTTCGCAGTGTTGCGCTTTTACAACGCCACCCCTCTATGAGCCACCAAAAAACGCAGTTTAGCCTGCATTTTTTAATGTGGCAGGTGTAAACGATCGAGGCGAAGCCGCTGACGACTGTCTGTAAGGCGCTTTAATGCGATCATGACGCTACAGAAAACGCCCAATGCTGTGCCACCTGCAATCAAAAACATGATTAATAACTGATACTTAACAGCTTCAACAGGATCAACGCCTGCCAAAATTTGTCCCGTCATCATTCCAGGTAATGATACAACGCCGGCAGCGGCCATCCCATTCACCGTTGGAATCAACCCGGCACGCATGGCACTGCGCAACGGCCCTTGCATCGCATCCCGGAATGTATGACCAAGCGCCAACCGCGCTTCGATCTTTGCCCGACCGCTATCCGCATCAGATAAAAGCCGGTCGAGTGCCAAGCTCACACCCGTCATGGTATTACCCAAGATCATGCCCAAAATCGGGATCGCATAACGAGGATCATACCAAGGGTCCGCATGAAATTGCGTCGAGAGCGCAAAGACGGTCACGATCCCGGCGGCCATCAGCATCGATATCGTGCCGAGCCCATACCCCCAGAACCCAATAAACGTCCGATCCTGACGCGCCATCGATTCGCGACCAGCAAACCCAACCATCACCACAGCTGCGAGCAAGGTAAGCCATGGCGACATAGCCGTGAATAAAACTTTAAGGACAAGGCCAACGAGCGTCAGTTGCACAACCATCCTGATCGCTGCAATAGCCAGACGCTTTGCCGTACCCAGTTTGTAATAGATCGACAACCCTGCATTGATGCACAGCAATGAAGCCGCGAGCGCAATATCCCAATAATTGAGGCTGTCGTAACTCATGATGTTTCCTCGGCCAATGCGCCGTCATTAATAACAAACTGTCGATGAGCAAGGCGCTTTGCCTGTGCTGCATCGTGTGTCACCATGATAATACTGACACCCGCATCCAATTTTTCGCGTAAAACCCCTTCAACTTTTGCCGTCGCTTCTGGGTCTAGGGCGGAGGTTGGCTCGTCTAATAAAAGAACACGGGGGTTTTGAACGATCGCTCGCAACAAGCCCAGCCGTTGGCGCTCACCCGTCGACAAACGGTCTGCAGGCCATGACATGGCGTTGTCAGGAAAACCAAACCAGATCAAATAACCGGCAGCGATATCTGGCTCTTCAAAGTGTGCCGCCATACTATCAGCCCACCACCCGCTTTCTGCAGGCACATATGTCACCAGCCGGCGCCATTCATACGCCTCCATCGAATCACGAGATATATCGTCCAGAGACACGTGGCCTTCGCTTGGATCCAAGTCTGCAATTGCGCGTAACAACAATGACTTTCCAGCGCCAGAGGGACCTCGGATCGACAGGCATTCACCTGCATTCATCTCAAGGTTCATCGGCTGCAAGTGAGAACGACAAAGCTGTTGAACAATAAACATGTCCCATCGTGGCCGAGGCTGAGGCTGTCGACAAGCCCGCCCCCATCAGATACTTATGTAGAATCAAACCAGTCTCAAGGAGCCGAGATGAGGAACCTTTCAGAATCGCAAGATTATACCGAGATCGTCCGTCCAGAATGGGCCGATTACAATAATCATATGAATGTCGCGTTCTATGTCCTGATTTTTGATCACGGGACTGATGCGCTTCTTGAAAGCATAGGCATGAACCTTGCCCATCGCAAATCTACAGGCAGTTCAGTTTTTGTTGCCGAAGCGCACGTAACATACGATAACGAAGTCATGGTGGGCGAAACGGTTCGCATTCAATCCCAAGTCATAGATTATGATGAAAAGCGCCTTCATCTCATGCATCAAATGTTCAAAGCAGATGGTGAATTGGCCGCGACCAATGAGTTGATGATTCTGCATGTCAACTTGAACACCAGAAAAGCATGTGCATTCCCAGAAAATATTTTGAGTGCGATTTCATCTATAGCGCGTATTGATGCGCCCAAACCAAAACCAAAACAAATAGGCCAGACAATCGCTATTCCTCGCCGATGAAAGACACGTGATATATTTCTCTTGGCGTACGCGCTTTGCTTTGCAAAACTAAAAGAAGACTAGAGGAAGGCGAGACCGTTGGAATACGCAGACAGCTTGGAACAGGCATCAATATTTGCCGAAAAAGTGCTCGAAGAAATGCGCGCCCGAGGCCTTACCCAACATCCAAATAACTATACACTTTGGTATACGTTTGTATCGGAAGCGATACCGGATCTGACACTGGCAATCACAAGCCTTGATAAAAAACAAGAACCCGTCTCAGAACATCACTGTGCCGAACTTCATCAAAAGTTTTTTCCACGGCCAGGGAAGAAGCCGCCGTTGTCGACGCGTCTTAAAATTATCCAATCAAATGACAACGGTACTCGGCGATATCACCGCAGCCGGTGAAGATGCTGATGTACATATCGATGAGTTGGGCACCGTTTTAGAAAGCCTTTCAAACAACGAGAGGGTTGTTGAAGCGAAAACTGCAATTTCTTCAGCGATTGAAATCACACGGGATATTTCCGAAAAAATTCTATCCTCAAAGTCAGCCTTCGACGGTCTAGTGCTGAGATTGAGCGATTACGTGGAGATATGGAGGTCCTTCGTCTGGAAGCTTATACCGATGGCCTCACAGGTATTGCGAACCGCAAAAGCTTTGATCAAGTGCTCAAGCAGTCAAGGATCAATGCGATGGAAGATGGCACATCATTATGTTTAATGATGATAGATATTGACCACTTCAAAGCGTTCAATGATACGCACGGCCATCAAGTTGGCGATCTCGTCCTAAGGTTACTGGCTGCAACATTACGCGAGAATGTCAAAGGTCAGGACACCCCTGCACGCTAAGGTGGGGAGGAGTTTGCGGTTATTTTACCTAACACGCAGATTGTCGATGCCATGACTGTTGCCGAGACATTACGCAAAGCCATTAGCAGTAAAAATCTCCGAGATAAGAAATCTGGCAATGATATGGGCCGCATTGCCATCTCGGCTGGCGTCACCACTTTTCAATATGGTGAAGCCGTCGGCCAGTTTATCTATCGTGCTGATCAAGCCTTGTATCACGCAAAAAATACGGGTCGCGACAAAGTTTGTTCTGATAGTGATAGTTATACGACAGTCGCGCATCACGAAATTTGACTTCGGTATATCTTAAATGCAATTTCAAGTATGACCCTCATACCTCAAGAAATTTTTGATCGTCTTCTATCCGCCATCATCGTTGTTGATGACCGCCGCCGCGTCATGCACGCCAACAGGTCTGCTATTGATTTAATTGGAAAGAATGCACTGAACAGAGATTTAGCTTTAAGCCTGCGTCATCCCGTTATTCTGGATAGCCTTGATGCCGTTTTAGCAGGTTCGACCGAACAGAACGGCGAGATCACAATTCCAGCCCCTATTTCACAAAGCTTCGTATTTCATGCCGAACGCATTCTTGACACCCCTCTTTCTGATGGATCATTCGCAACACTCGTACTCGATAACATCACATCAGCACATAAGACCGAAGAGATACGTGCCAGTTTTGTGGCAAACGTATCTCATGAATTACGGTCGCCATTGACGGCAATCATTGGGTTCATCGAGACGTTGCAGGGCCCTGCCAGCGACGATGCGAATGCACGCCAACGATTTTTAAATATTATGCATCGCGAATCACAACGGATGGCGCGTCTGATTAACGGTTTGCTTTCACTTTCACGTGTCGAAATTAACGAGCACATCGCCCCCAAAGATGCTGTCGATGTTCCCCGCATCATTCAGAATGTCATGGAGGCGCTGCAACCTCAGGCGACAAAACGAGGCATTACTTTAAGTCTCGATGCCGAAGACAATACACCCGTGGTCATCGCAGACGCCGACCAACTACATCAAGTCTTTCTCAACCTCATCGAAAACGCGATCAAATACGGCGGTGAAGACAACGCCGTAAAAGTCAGTACGAAGCCAGTGGACCGTGTCCCAGGATCTGCACGAGCCGGTCTATCTGTGACGATCCAGGACCAAGGCCCCGGCATCCCCAAAAGCTTGATTCCCAGATTGTCTGAAAGATTCTATAGGATCGATGAGGCCCGTTCGAGCACGGCTGAGACAGGGATGAGCAGCACAGGGCTTGGCCTCGCCATCGTCAAACATATCATAAATCGCCACCGCGGGCACATGACTGCACAAAGCGAAATTGATGTCGGCAGTACATTCACCGTATTTTTGCCAGCACATCCCGACCCTGCCTCAGCACCACGCTAAGCCCCTACCGAAGTTATCCACTGACATTCTACCTGTGTCATAAAAGAGTCACATATATGACATATAATCGAAGCAGCTTGGGGATAGGTTCCGTCGTGCGCGGTCAATGAGTTTGCATTCGGCAATCATTGTTTGGCCGTTTCATAACGGAGATCTCTCCGAAACATCATAGACAGGAGTTAGCCATGTATCGTAAGTTTATCGGGATTGTAGTTGTTGCTGGTATTGCTGTAGCAGGTTCTGCGGCTGAAGCCCGTGACCAGATTCGCGTTGTTGGATCGTCTACAGTTTATCCATTTGCAACAGTTGTTGCAGAACAGTTTGGAAAAATATCACAGTTTAAGACACCAGTTATCGAGAGCACAGGCTCCGGTGGCGGCTTGAAATTATTCTGTTCCGGTGTTGGGGTAGAGCATCCAGACATCACGAACGCATCTCGTCGGATCAAACAGTCCGAAATTGACAAGTGCGCCAAAAATGGCGTTAACGACATCACTGAAATCAAAGTTGGCTATGACGGCATTGTCCTTGCGAACGCAAAGACCGCGCCTGTTATGAAGATCACCAAGCAGCAAATCTTCTTGGCGCTTGCTAAGAACATTCCTGATGGCAAGGGTGGCGTTAAAGAAAACGACAACATGAAGTGGTCTGATATCGATCCTTCATTACCAGCATCGAAAATTGAAGTGCTTGGACCGCCACCAACCTCTGGCACACGGGATGCGTTTGCAGAACTGGCTCTTGAGGGTGGTTGCAAAACATTCAAAGAAATCAAAGCGATGAAAAAGACTAACAAAAAGAAATACAAAGCTGTTTGTCATGGTGTTCGTGAAGATGGTGGGTATGTCGAAGCTGGCGAGAACGATGTCCTTATCGTTCGCAAGCTCGAAGCTAATCCAGCGGCATTCGGTGTCTTTGGTTTCTCATTCCTCGATCAAAACGCTGACAAAGTTCAAGGTTCATTGATCGGAAATGTTGGGCCAACGTTCGACGCGATTGCTGACGGGTCTTACCCAGTTTCACGTTCGCTTTACTTCTACGTCAAAGCGGCACATGTCGGCAAAGTGCCTGGCATCAAAGAGTTTGTGTCTACGTTTACATCTGAGCAAATGTATGGCCCAGACGGCGTCCTTTCAGAAAGAGGCTTGATCCCAATGCCTGACGCTGAACGTGCGAAGTTCCGAAAAGATGCAGAAATGATGTCGAACAACATCACGATGTAAGACGGTTTAGGTCCCCGGTTCACCGGGGGCCTTCTTCCTTTCCAAGTAGGTTTTTCTTTATGTCATTTTATTTCGTTCTTATTGCTCTTGTTATCATGACCGCCGCTGGATTTTACCTTGGCCGGTCACGCTCACTCGTCAGCGTTGGTGGCAATGCACAACACCTTCATTCAAGACCACATTATCACGGCTATTTTGTCGCACTATGGTGTGGCATTCCGACACTTCTGGTTCTATTCGTATGGACCGCTTTTCAAACATCAATCATCGAAGCTTTGGTCTACGCGAACCTCGCATCTGAATTGATCCTTACCGATGCGGCTCAGATGTCTCTTGTTATGAACGACATTCGTAATCTGGCAGCAGGTAATATTACATCCGGCGAAATCACACCCGCCGTCCGCGCCGCGTCAGATCACTATATCAACCTCACCACGATCAGCGGCCTCGCACAGTTTGTTGTTGTTCTAGCGCTTGGCATTGCAGGAATTTCTTACGCACGCACGCGCATCAACCCGAAACTCCGTGCCCGCAATTTTGTTGAAAAAACGTTGATGGTGCTTTTGATCCTTTGCTCTGCCATTGCCATCCTGACCACGATTGGCATCGTTTTATCGCTGGTTTTCGAATCATACCGCTTCTTTCAAAAAGTCTCCCCGACCGAGTTTCTATTTGGTCTTCAGTGGAGCCCGCAAACAGCTCTTCGTGCCGATCAGGTTGGCGCAAGTGGCGCGTTTGGCGCCATCCCTCTTTTCGCAGGCACCTTGCTCATCTCGCTGGTCGCAATGTGTGTTGCAGGCCCGATAGGCCTTTTGTCCGCCATCTATATGGCTGAGTACGCACCCCCAAAAGTACGCGGCACCGTCAAACCATTGCTCGAGATTCTAGCTGGCATCCCAACCGTCGTTTATGGATTTTTCGCAGCCCTTACCGTTGCGCCATTCCTGCGCGGCCAGGGGTCGCTAATGGGCCTCGATATTTCATCAGAAAGCGCCCTCGCTGCGGGCCTTGTCATGGGCATCATGATTATCCCGTTTGTGTCTTCTTTATCTGATGATGTCATTAATGCGGTGCCACAAAGTCTCCGTGAAGGATCATACGGTCTTGGTGCGACGAAATCAGAAACCATCAAACGCGTGATCCTCCCAGCTGCATTGCCGGGGATTGTCGGCGCATTCATGCTCGCAATCTCACGCGCCATTGGCGAGACCATGATCGTTGTTATGGCGGCAGGCCTTGGCGCCAACCTAACGGCTAACCCCTTCGAAGCCGTCACCACAGTAACCGTACAGATCGTGACCTTATTGGTCGGCGATCAAGAATTCGACAGTGCAAAGACACTGGCTGCGTTCGCACTCGGTCTGGTGCTGTTCTGCGTAACGCTGATCCTCAATATCATCGCGATGGCGGTGGTGAATAAGTACCGAGAGCAATATGAATGATACAATGATGAATAAACCCACGCCGGCGAAGCAGACATCAAAAGATCGTGCACAACACGCATCCGATGCTGTCAAAAACGGACTTAAGCGTCGCTATGCCGCCGAAGCACGGTTTAAAGCCTATGGCATTGGTGCCATTGCATTGGCTTTAACCGTTGTTGGCATTCTGTTCACCACCATTATTAGCAATGGCCTGCCGGCGTTTACCGAAACGACACTTGAACTCGAGATTGAACTTAGCGAAGACGTGATCGACCCCTCAGGGACGCGTGATCCGGGCACTTTGGCGCGCGCAAACTATAGAAAAGTCGTGTTTGATGCGCTCCTTGCAGAATTTCCTGATGTTAAAAGCCGGGGCGATAAGCGCAAACTACGATCAATGCTCAGTCGTGGGGCGAGTTTTCAGGTTCAAAAGCTTGTCGTCGATGACCCCGGCTTAATTGGCCAGCGGATCAATGTCGTCGTCCCCGTCTCATCTGATTTCGACCTCTATGAAAAAGATGTCATCAACAAAGACGTCGCCGATGCCGATCGCCGTGTTTCAGATCAACAAATGGTCTGGCACGACACGCTGAAAGAGCGCGGCAGGATCACGACATCCTTTAATACGACGTTCTTCACAAGTGCCGATTCTCGTGAGCCAGAACTCGCGGGTATTTGGGGCGCGGTGTCTGGGTCATTCTTTACAATGATTGTGACGTTATTGCTGTCATTCCCGATTGGTGTGGCGGCAGCGGTATACTTGGAAGAGTTCGCACCAAAGAACCGCATCACACAAATCATTGAAGTGAACATTAATAACTTGGCCGCAGTCCCCTCGATTGTGTACGGCCTTTTGGGTCTAGCCGTGTTCATTAATTTCTTTGGCCTGCCCCGCTCGGCACCGCTTGTCGGCGGCATGGTTTTAGCATTGATGACACTCCCAACCATCATCATTGCCAGCCGCGTCGCCCTTAAAGCCGTTCCGCCTTCTATTCGCGAAGCCGCGCTTGGTCTTGGCGCATCACGCATGCAAGTGGTCAGCCATCACGTTCTGCCCCTCGCAATGCCAGGCATCCTAACCGGCACCATCATCGGCATGGCACAAGCACTAGGCGAAACAGCCCCTTTACTTATGATCGGCATGGTCGCGTTTATTGTTGATATCCCGGGTGGTATCACCGATCCGGCGACCGTATTGCCGGTCCAGGTTTACTTGTGGGCAGACAGCCCTGAACGCGCATTTGTCGCCCGCACCTCAGCGGCGATTATGGTGCTTCTGGCTTTCTTAATTGTCATGAACGCACTCGCCGTTCTCCTCCGCAAAAAATTCGAACGACGTTGGTAGAAAGATAAGCGAATGACCGAAGTAATAACAAATTCAATAACAACCGTTACATCACCGACCCCTGGTGCAACAGCTGAGCCTCGCCGCGTGAAGTACAGCACAAAAAACGTCGATGTATTTTATGGGGCGAAACAGGCATTGTTTGATGTCTCGCTCGACATCCATGAGCATGAAGTTACAGCACTGATTGGCCCGTCAGGGTGCGGTAAATCAACGTACCTGCGATCCCTCAATCGCATGAACGATACTATTGATATTTGCCGTGTCACGGGCTCTATCGAACTCGATGGCGTTGATGTGTATTCTGATGAGATCGATGTCGTTCATTTGCGCGCACGTGTCGGCATGGTTTTCCAAAAGCCGAACCCGTTCCCAAAGACAATTTTTGAAAACGTCGCTTACGGGCCACGTATTCACGGTATCGCAACGTCAAAAAGCGAGATTGATGCGATTGTAGAAGACAGCCTGACCAAAGCCGGGCTTTGGAAAGAAGTCAAAGACCGCCTGGACGAGGTGGGCACCAGACTTTCTGGTGGACAGCAACAACGTTTGTGTATTGCGCGTGCGATTGCCGTACAGCCAGAAGTGATCTTGATGGACGAGCCCTGCTCGGCGCTTGATCCTATTGCGACAGCCAGGATCGAAGAGCTCATCGATGAACTTCGGAGTAACTTCTCAATCGTGATTGTGACACACTCGATGCAGCAAGCTGCCCGCGTATCACAACGGACCGCATTTTTTCACTTGGGCGATCTTGTCGAAGTTGGTGAGACAGGCAAAATATTCACGACACCCGATAACCAAAAAACCCAAGATTATATTACAGGCCGCTTCGGCTAAGCAGAGGAATTCGCAATGGTTACCGAACATATCGTTTCTAAATTCGACGAGGACCTCAATCAGCTCGACAATTTGATCGCTGAAATGGGTGGACTTGCCGAGCATCAATTCGCCGACTCGATTAAAGGCCTGATCCGTCGCGATACAGAATTAGCTGAAAAAGTCATCCTTAATGACAAGCGCATTGATGCCATCGAAGTCGCTGTTGATCAGCATACAATTTCCATGCTGGCGCTGCGCCAACCCATGGCCGATGACCTTCGTGTTGTCATCACAGCGCTTCGGATTGCCAGCATCATTGAGCGGATTGGTGATTACTCAAAGAACATCTCAAAACGTACCGTCGCGATTACACAGTCCGCACCCGTTGGTCCTGCCAGAACAATTTCCCGAATGGGTGATGTCGTTCAGGGTATGATCAATACGGTGTTGGATGCTTACCTTCAGCGTAACGCCGATTTAGCCGAAGACGTTCGCCAGCGTGATGAAGAAGTGGACGCCTTGCATACCAGCTTATTTCGTGAGTTGCTGACGTACATGATGGAAGACCCCAGAAGCATTTCAGCATGTACGCACCTTTTATTTGTTGCCAAGAACATCGAACGTATTGGCGATCATGCGACCAACATTGCTGAGAATGTTTACTTCCTGGTCCATGGAAAAATGCCTGACGAAACCCGCCCAAAAGACGATCAATCAAGCTACACTGTGATTGATGATGGCGATAAAAATAACAATTGAGAATGATTAATGGATAGTATGTCACATATTTTAATCATCGAAGACGACCCATCGTTGGTCGAACTTCTGCGCTACAATCTTGAAAACGAAGGCTTCGAAGTCAGCGTTGCACGTGACGGAGAAGAAGGCCTTGAAAGTGTTGCGACACAAGCTCCAGACTTGGTCGTCCTTGACTGGATGTTACCTAACGTGTCCGGCATCGAAGTTTGCCGGCAGTTACGCCAAAAATCAGAAACGCGTTCCATGCCGGTCATTATGTTAACGGCCAAGGGCGAGGTAAATGACCGCCTTCGGGGCCTTGAGACCGGGGCAGATGATTATATCGTAAAACCATTTTCTCCTGCTGAATTAACTGCCCGCATTAAAGCTGTGCTCCGTCGCGCGCATCCGGAACAAGCCGGTGACACCCTTGAATATGCTGATATTGAAATGGACCTCGTGTCACACCGTGTTTCACGGAGCGGCACAGCCATCAAGCTTGGCCCAACAGAATTTCGCTTACTGCGTTCATTCCTGGAAAAGCCCGGCCGCGTATTTTCCCGTGAACAGCTGCTTGATAAAGTTTGGGGCCGCGATATTTATGTTGAACTCCGCACCGTTGATGTTCATATCCGCCGACTACGCAAAGCATTGAATACTGAGAATGAAACCGATCTTATTCGTACAGTCCGTTCAGCCGGGTATTCGCTGGATGCCGAGAAGTTCTAAACTGAGATAAAGCGACCTTTAACGACATTCCGCGTGTGTTTTTATGCTGTTAGCCTTTTCTTTAATAAATACAGGCCTATGCTCAAGGTAAGTTGCCCCAAGAAAAGCATAGGGTCGGCATGCCGCAGTCGCGATTCACATACGGAAAAATACAGTCTGCATTCCGAAAGACCATCCACAACGAGCATTTGTTGCTTGTTGTTTTAGGACTTGGCGTGGGTTGCTTGTCAGGGCTTGCCGTCATTGGTTTGCGCGAAGCCATTGATGCCATCGAGATTTTTTACTTTGACGTCACGACCAGCATGCTGGCGCGCTACGAAATTGTCGTAGAGCCCTGGAAACTAATTTTAGCACCCACACTCGGCGGACTTGCTGTTGGATTGATTGCCTGGAAGTTCATGCCGGGGGGGCGCAACCAAGGTGTTGCTGACGTCATTGAAGCATCCGCCATGCGATCTGGGCACATGTCATCACGGGTCGGCATTATTTCAGCAATCACCAGCATTATATCTGTCGGTTCAGGCGCTTCTGTCGGCCGTGAAGGTCCCGCCGTACATTTGGGCGCATCCCTCGCAGGGTTTGTTGCAAGACGCCTTCATTTATCACGCTCGTTAGCCCGCACATTATTGGGCTGTGGTGTCGCCGCTGCCGTATCAGCATCTTTTAACGCGCCAATTGCGGGCGCTCTCTTCGCTACTGAAGTCGTCGTTGGGCAGTATGCCTTAAAAACCTTCGCCCCTATTGTTGTCGCCAGCGTCGCAGGCACGGCACTATCACATATTCATTTTGGTGAAGTCTCAGCCTTTCTGCTGGGTGACAACCACATTGCATCTTTCTGGGAATTCCCCGCATTCGTCGGCTTAGGTATAGTCTCTGCCGTAGCCGCCATCATTATGATGCGCAGTATTTTTATAGCACACGATGCAGCAGCAAAAATCCCAGTCCCCGTTTGGTTTAAACCCGCCATCGCTGGCTGCATAGTGGGTATTATTGCTGTCTGGCTGCCGCAAGTACTGGGTGTCGGATACGGTTTTGTTGAATGGGCTATACTCGGTCAATTTGAAATTAAACTCTTGATCGCGATTGGATTGGCAAAAATCCTCGCGACGGCACTTTGTCTTGGGTTTGGATTTTCAGGTGGCGTGTTCTCACCCGCTTTGGTTCTGGGTGCCGCTGTTGGCTCATCCTATGGATTGATCGCAGCAGATGTTTTCCCCGAGTTAGCATCGGGCGTCGGTGTCTATACCGTCGTCGGCATGGGTGCCGTCGCCGCAGCGGTTTTGGGCGCACCCATCTCAACGACATTGATCATTTTTGAAATAACCGGCGACTATAAATTGTCCCTCGCCGTGATGCTGGCGATTGTCGTTTCAACGGAGATTACCCATCACTTCTTTGGCGGCTCGTTCTTTACTGAAATGTTGAAGCGACGAGATATCAACCTTAAGGACGGCTTTGAACGCGAGGTCCTGGATACCATCAAGGTTCGCCATATCCTTGATCACGGCACCAACGTTGCCGCTGAAACCATTGGGGTTGAGACACCGATAGACGAGATCCGCGATAAATTGAGCCATTCAACAACGGGCGAGCTATTTGTCGTCCAGCCCACAGGGGAGCTTTTTGGCACCATCACGCTGCATGATTGCGGCGAGACGTTGTTCAATAGTGAATGTAGTGCGCATGTCCGCGCGGCTGATATTGCCCGACCTCACCCACCCGTCTTGAATGAAGGTGATAATTTAGGGGTCGCTATGCGGGTCATGCGCGAATCGGGTGAAGACCATATTGCCGTTCTTCGCGATCCGCATACCAAAGTCTTCACGGGCTGCGTCCACCACCGGGACGTCATGACCGCGTATAACCGCGCTCTGCTTAAAGTTCGGCATGAAGAACACAATGTCGATTAGGCCCATTTTCAGATACTGACGACGTGGTATAACGAAGTTATGTCTGATCCTTTTGAACTTGCCGACGAACCTGCTCCATCCGCCACGCAACCCGTGCGCGAAGCTCCCTATTTAGAGGGGCTCAATGAAAGCCAACGCGAAGCCGTTGAAGCAATCGAAGGCCCCGTGCTCGTCTTGGCTGGTGCTGGCACCGGAAAAACCCGCGTTTTAACAACACGCCTTGCACATATTTTGATGCAAAACCGCGCAAACCCAGGCGAAATGCTCGCCGTGACCTTTACCAATAAGGCTGCGGGCGAAATGAAGGAACGCGTCTCGCACCTTGTTGGCCGCCCCGTCGAAGGCTGGTGGGTTGGCACGTTCCATGCGATTGGCGCACGTATCCTTCGCGCCAATGCAGAGTTGGTGGGGCTAACACCTAAATTCACTATTCTGGATTCAGACGATCAAATCCGCTTGATCAAACAGTTGCTCGATGTTCATGACATCGACGAGAAGCGATATCCACCTCGTGCAATATCCGGGATTATTCAGCGCTGGAAAGATCGTGGGTTCATGCCTGACAAAGTCCCGACCAGTGATGCCGAGCATGGTGATGGCAAAGTCCTCGACCTCTATCAAGATTACCAAGCCCGCTTACAAACTCTTAACGCCACAGATTTCGGTGATCTGTTGTTGCTTTGTTTGAAATTGTTTCAGGAAAACCCTGAAGTTCTCAAACAGTATCAACGCCGTTTCAGATACGTTCTGGTCGACGAATATCAAGACACCAACATTGCTCAATACTTATGGCTCCGGCTTCTTGGCCAGGAACATCGCAATGTCTGTTGTGTCGGCGATGATGATCAGTCGATCTATTCTTGGCGCGGTGCTGAGGTTGGCAACATTCTCCGTTTTGAAGAAGATTTTCCAGGCGCCCGTGTTGTCCGCCTTGAGCGTAATTACCGCTCAACACCACATATTCTGGCGGCCGCTTCCGGACTTATTAAGTTTAACGAAGGACGGCTTGGGAAAACGCTTTGGACTGATGTGAACGAAGGCGAGAAAATTCGCGTGCGTGGTGTCTGGGACGGCGAAGCTGAAGCTCGTTTAATCGGCGAAGAGATCGAAGCCTATCAAGTCAAGGGCGAGAACTTACGCAACATGGCTGTCTTGGTTCGCGCTGGATTTCAGACCCGCGAATTTGAAGAACGCTTTATCACACTGGGCGTCCCTTACCGAGTCATCGGGGGACCACGGTTCTATGAACGCCAGGAAATCCGCGATGCTGTAGCATACCTGCGTGTTGTCTCACAACCAGATGATGACTTGGCTTTTGAGCGGGTCGTTAACACGCCAACCCGTGGCATTGGTAAAACCAGCCTGCAAGTCATTCATGTTTATGCGCGCGCTGAACGCGTCTCGTTAACGCGTGCGATAACTGCACTTTCAGAGACCGACGAACTGCGTCCACAAGCCCGAAAATCCTTAGCGGATATAATGGCAATGTTTGATCGCTGGCGCATGCAATCTGCAACGCAAGTACCAGCTGAACTCTGCAAACAAATTCTTGAAGACAGCGGCTACATTGATATGTGGCGTGCTAAGAAAGACCCAGATGCCCCCGGGCGTTTGGACAACTTGAAAGAATTGGTTGTCGCGCTCGAAGATTTCGAGACGCTTGGGGCGTTTTTGGAACACGTTAGTCTGGTTATGGAAAACGAAGAGCGTAGCGATACCGACAAGGTAAATATAATGACGCTTCACGGCGCAAAAGGCCTCGAGTTCCAAACCGTGTTTTTACCCGGTTGGGAAGAAGGACTTTTCCCGAACCAACGCTCATTGGATGAAGGTGGGTTGGCGTCATTGGAAGAAGAACGCAGATTGGCCTATGTCGGAATCACCCGTGCCCGTGTCCGCGCCATGGTGACGTTCGCGGCAAACCGCCGTGTGTACGGGCAATGGCAAAGTCAGACACCGTCCCGGTTTGTTGATGAATTGCCCGCCGATCATATCGATATGTTTTCTGAAAGTGGTGTCTATGCAAGGCGTGATGGTATGCTCAATCAGACAGAAGATCCGTTTGCGAACGTTGATGGGATTGGGCGTTCACGCCGCCGCATGGTCGAGGCGACGCAATCACCGCGTTTTAAACCTGAAGGTAATAGCGAAGGTCTTGGTGTTGGCACACGTATATTCCATCAGAAATTTGGCTATGGTCGCGTCCTGACCATTGATGGCGACAAGCTCGAAATCGATTTCGAAAAGGCCGGGCAAAAACGCGTCATGGCGAGCTTTGTGTTACCCGCATGATCCCATCATTTACATCCTCCCCCCTTTGGCGTCTCGAAGTCACCGTCCCTGAACATGCCGTTACTGGTTTCGAAGTTGCATTCGAAGGCGTTTGTGCCGCCGTCACATCATTCGGTGATGAGACCACGCCTTGGCGGATCGAAGGCTATACAGATGTCGAACCGGATCAGACCGCAATCGAAGGCGGCCTTGCTATGGCTGCACAGGCGACGGGCATTGAACTCCCTTCCCTGACCATTGAGTTTTTGTCACCCCGTGATTGGCTGGCTGATAATTTGGCCGCACTTGAACCGCTTCGGATTGGGCGGTTCTTTATCTATCCAAGCCATTTTGAAGAAGCGCCACCCCCAGCAAGCATCGCTTTTAAAATCGATGCGGGGACAGCATTTGGATCAGGTACCCATCCGACAACAGGAACTTGTCTTCAAGCATTGGCTGATGTAGCCAAATCGCAACGTGTCGGGCGTGCCCTTGATTTGGGGTGCGGGTCTGGAATTCTGGCTTTCGCCATTGCCAAGCTTTGGCCTGCAAAAGTTCTGGCCATTGATATTGATCCCGAAGCTGTCCGCGTCACAAAGCAAAATACTATTGATAATAAGCTTCTAGGCCGCATTAACGTTGCAACAAGTGTTGGCTACCGAAGCAATGTCGTACGTAGCGCAGCACCTTTTGATTTAATCGTCGCCAACGTTTTGGCTCGACCTCTGATTGGCATGGCAGCAGATACCTCTGCGAGCTTGGCTCCTGGTGGTACGGTTATCTTGTCCGGCCTTCTCGAGCGCGATGCCGCTTGGGTTATGTCACGGCACCGCGCCTATGGGTTAGTGTTTGTGCGTCAATGGTGCTTGAACGACTGGGCGACCTTGGTCATGCGAAAGCCTGGCGTTCATGATTGATCGCGATAAACGCAGACGGTTGGTTCATCTTCTCGTCGGCATCAATGGTGCTGGGTTCGTTCTATGCGGAACATTTCTTAGCGGTGCCTTCAAGGATGGGTAAGTGCCGTGGTTCGGGCTTGCGAGGATTGTCGTTTTATTCTTTGGCGTCGTCGTCCCGTTCTACCGTGAATTCGTGGCACTCCGCATGGGCTCTGAAGACGTCGAACGGGAAACTATCAAGACCATAAAACGACGGCATGGTGACAAGGTGCCTGAACACATGTTGGCCCCGGAAGTCTCTAAGAAAATCCCATTTGATCGCGTACGCAGTCAGCCGATTTTGGCCATCAGCTTCACTATCGTGGGCTGGTCTCTTTTAGCCGTCGAAGGTTACGTCACCCTCGTTATCAACTAGTCGACTGTATTCTTTGGTAATGACTTAAAAGCTTCCAGCGCACGTTCACGTGCCATTTTATGGTCGATGATCGGGCGCGGATATGTCTCATCCAGTTTAACGCCAGCATCGTGCAGGACATCATCGGGCGCCGCCCATGGTGTGTGCAGATATTTGTCAGGCAAGTCTGCGATCTCGGGCACGTAGGTGCGAATATACGTGCCGTCGGGATCAAACTTCTGACCCTGCGTGATCGGATTAAAGATACGAAAATATGGGGCGGCATCAGCGCCACAGCCTGCGACCCATTGCCAGCTAAACGCGTTCACAGCAAGGTCCGCATCCACCAGCGTATCCCAGAACCACGCCTCACCTTGCTGCCAAGGCAACAAAAGATGCTTCACTAAAAATGATGCCGTGATCATACGGACACGGTTGTGCATGTGCCCAGTTTGCCAAAGCTCCCGCATCCCCGCATCCACCATCGGGTATCCGGTTTGTCCGGTCTGCCATACCAAGAGTGCGGCAGTATCTTCACGCCATGGGAACGCATCAAACCGGTTATGCATCGGCTCTTCAGGAATCTCAGGCAAATAATAGAACACGTGATATGCAAATTCGCGCCAGACAATTTCTTTTAAAAACTTCTCAGTTTCTTTCGTCCAGCCAAGCCGGTCCACGGTAATCTTCCAAATCTGACGCGGGCTGATATCACCGATATGAAGGTGCGGCGATATGTTTGACGTCGCCGGGATTGCAGGGAAGTTTCGTAAGTTGTCATAATCCTCGGCACCCGTATCCAAGAACGTATCCAGGCGCTCCATGGCACCAGCTTCGCCCGGCGCCCAACGGTCACGAAGCCCTTCAGCCCAGTCTGGCGATGTCGGGAGTAATTCCCAGTCATCCAGCATATCTGATTTCACGTCGCCTTCAAATTTTTCAAGGTGGGTTGGCGCATCCAAAGGAGGTGCAGGCGTTCCCTTATCTCGGCATGTGAGCCAAAACCGCGTATAGACCTTATAAAAGCCGCCGGCCTTGGTCTCTATTGTCCAAGGCTCGAACAACAACGACCCATTGAAGCTCTTTGCCTCAATGCCCTGATCTAAAAGCGTTTCTTTGATGCCTTTGTCACGCTTGATCGTGAACGGCTCGTAGCACCTGTTCCAATAAACTTTGCCCGCATTCGTTTCACGAACAACCTCAGCCAAAACGTCAGCCGCGTTGCCCTGGCGCAGGACCAAAGCCCCGCCGATCTTAGTAAGGGATTGCTCAAGTGCGACCAAGGAATGGTGAAGCCACCATTTAGCAGCCCCGCCTATACCCCACTCACCCGGGGTTTCGTCATCAAAGATGTAAAGTCCGATAACAGGCTTATCGCCTCGGCTTGCTTCAAAAAGGGCCGGATTATCTGCAACCCGCAGGTCGGCACGAAACCAAACAATCGTGAGGGCGCTGTCGATCATTATAAGATGTATCCATTGAGAATTACAGATGTTTTATTTACGCAATGATCCGCAGCGCAGATCATTTCTCAACACATTCATACCCCCACAGCGTTCTGTAGCCCACGCTTCCAAGCTTCGAACTACCTTGAACAACGGCTTTACGCCCATGTTTGGCACAATGAGACTCAGCCAGAGTGGTTGGTTCTGTAAACCTGAACGTCGTAATCGTGATCGCCATTGACGATGACACAACAATCTCTGCAGATTTTGGATTTGAACATGCAGACGTGCCAAAAAGTATCGATAAAATCGCGATAACACCCAAATAGCTTTTCAACACACACCTCCTGCATAATCCTACACCAAGTTGCATAATTTACGGAATCCAACCCTCAACAGGCAAGTGCCTGCCTAAGATTTAAAAGTCTACAGGCGTCAAAAGTGTATTCAATTGAGATTCCAGATAACCAGCTTCAGCGCTAATGCGGAGATATTCCTGCCAATCAGGATCAGCCTGCATCGCATCACGTCTCGTTGCCCGATCCGCTGCATCTTTATAGGCCCAAATATGAATATAAGCGTTTGGATTTCCGGTCTCTGTCGTCGCATACATCAGCGGCTGACCAAGATTACGTGTTTGGGGTTCCATGCCGTGGGCTTTAAAGAGCTCAAGGTGCTTCTTAATCGTTCCCGGGCGGCAGATATAAGTGCGGTGATCGTATAGCATTCTCAAATTTCCTTTTATGGTCGTCATCGTCATTTCATGGTTTGGCAACGGTACGAGCCCACATCGGCAATGTCCAATGCTGGATCATTTCATCAACCTGATTTAGTGTACCCACATCAAACTGGGGAGAGAAAATAATGAGCGTCGTACAACAAGACACGAACAAATCAAAGCATATCGTATTTCTAGATCAGGCGACATTTCCTAACGCCGTCACGGTGCGTCCGCCCGCGTTTTCCCATTCGCTTGAGACGTTTGCAAGAACGACTGCCGATCAGATTGTCGAGCGTGCAAGGGATGCAGAGATCATCATCCTCAACAAAGTTACCATGCGTGCAGAAACATTGGCGCAATTGCCTAAACTGAAAATGATCGCAGTCGCGGCAACAGGCACAGACAATATTGACCTGAACGTCTGCAAAGAGCGCAGTATTATCGTCTCAAACATTCGTGGCTATGCCATTGCCACCGTGCCTGAGCACACAATGGGCTTAATGCTGTCATTGAGCCGGTCGATCCGTCCATATCATGTCTCGGTTGCCAAAGGCCGCTGGGGCGAAGCCGCTCAGTTCTGTTATTTTGATTACCCAATTTTCGATTTGAAGGGCAAAGTCCTCGGCATCATTGGTGATGGTGTGCTTGGAAAATCCGTCGCCAAGCTTGGTGAAGCCTTTGGCATGGAGGTGCGTTTCTCAACCTACAAAGGCGTCGACGGCATGGGCCCGCTCTATACGCCATTTGAGCGTATCTTGTCCGAAAGCGATGTCATCACGATGCACTGCCCATTAACGGACAGCACACGAAATCTCTTAGGGCCAGCTGAGTTTGACCAGATGAAGAAACGACCACTGGTGTTGAATACAGCCCGGGGCGGTCTGGTCGATGAACGTGCATTGGTCGATGCTTTAAAGGCAGACAAGATCGCCGGCGCTGCATTTGACGTGGTGACGACGGAGCCAATCCCCGATGACCACCCATTCCTTGAAATCATGGATCGGCCAAACTTCATTCTGACGCCGCACGTTGCGTGGGCCAGCATAGAAGCTATTCAAGGGTTGGCAGATCAGATGGTCGACAACATTGACGCGTACGTTGCTGGATCACTGAGGAACGTTGTTTAAGGCTTAAAACCCTCACCCCACCTCTCTCCCAGAGGGAGAGGGAGAGGAGATTAAAACTTAAACCGTCACCTTCTCGGTACTATCATCGTATTCGACGGTATAGAGATCGGTGCGACGATCAATCCAGCTCCTTACCGTGCCGAAGTGCTTGTGATGCATGAGTTTATCGAGATCAATGTCATGGATCAGCACCATTTCCGCGTTCGGTGTGCACTCGGCCGCCACCACTTCCCGGTCAAACGAGATATCTGACGGCGTATAGATGCCAGATTGGGCATAGTGAATTTCTGCCGTCTGGGTATGCGACAAGTTTCCACATGCCCCCGCCAATGCAACGTAAACATGGTTTTCGGTCGCACGTGCATGCGCGCAATAACTGACCCTGAGATGCCCGGATCGCATGTCCGTGTTATAGGGCACGAAGATTATATTCGCGCCCTTTTCTGCGGCGATACGCGCCAGTTCCGGGAACTCAATATCATAGCAAATGAGAATAGCGATCTTGCCCCGGTCCGTATCAAAGACCTGCACACGCTTGCCCCCTGCAACACCCCACCATTTTTCTTCGCTCGGTGTTACGTGGATTTTGTATTGTTTCTCAATCGTACCGTCCCGGCGGAACAGGTACGCAACGTTATAAAGTTTTTCTTCTTCAATGGTCAGATGCGAGCCACTAATAATGTTAACGTTGTAGCGGATCGACAGCTCATTAAATAGCTCGAGATATTGCTCAGTGTAATCATTCAATGCGCGCGCGGCATCCTGAGGGCGTTTTGATGGCAGCATTGGAAACAACTGTGTCGTCAATAGTTCCGGAAAGACCCAAAAATCTGATCGATACTCAGATGCGGTACCCACAAAATGATCGCACTGCTGAGCAAAATCCTTGAACGCTAATATTTTATGCATCTGATACTGCACAACACATAGCCGTGCCATGTAGGGGTGATTCTGAGTCCCTTCGTCTGCACGGAAATCAGGGTTTCGCCAGATCATCAGAACCGCGTTGCCGCAACTCTCTTCGTCTTCTGTCAGATAATCTTTTATGACACGAATAATTTCAAACCCGTTCGCCAGTTGGGCAAC
>CAWUWH010000148.1:0-4817 GCA_963926035.1 uncultured Rhodospirillales bacterium | reverse complement strand
GGGCCTGGCTCATCTTGTTGATAATATTAAGTGGCGTGTTTGCGGTATTGCAAGCGCCGGGTCTCCATTATTTTCCGTTTGATCCTTTCTCGTTGTTTTAAAATCGATTGCCCGCGCCCGAAGTAAACATCTGCGGGCGTGAGGTTGTTGATGCTCTCGTGGTATCTCTAATGATTGTAATGATCGACGAATGCCTCGATCTGCGCATCAAACATTGAAGAACCGCATCCTGCTGGATAACTACTTCTTCCTAGCAGACCTTGAAGCGCAGATCGAGGCATTCGTCGATCATTACAATCATCAGAGATACCACGAGAGCATCAACAACCTCACGCCCGCAGATATTTACTTCGGGCGCGGGCAATCGATTTTAAAACAACGAGAAAGGATCAAACGGAAAACAATGGAGACCCGGCGCTTGCAATACCGCAAACACGCCACTTAATATTATCAACAAGATGAGCCAGGCCCTCTCGTAGATTAGGCCGTTGAGTGTTCCAATTGAATGACGACGGATAATCGACCGTATCTACGGCAACATCAACATCTTCGGCATTGTAGACAAAGTCGACGGTAAAACCACCTGCTTCGAGCCCTTCTTTGACAAACGCGGCAAAGCGTTCGTGATCTTCTACAAGCAACAAGCGCAAAAGCTCACTCCAAATCTCAAATTTGACACCCGCTCAGAACAAGAGATTGGCGCTCATTCATATGACAAGTGAAGCCAAGTGCTAGATAACCAGCACTTCTACAGCATTCCCCCCAAGGGTATCGACCGTAAACCCGACACGCAATAGGGCAAGCATTGAACTTTTATAGGTCAAACGGTTGAGCTTGTTCGTCATCCGGGTCAAAACCGAGTGTTCGCCATGTGTCTAGCATATGCTTTGGCAGGGGCGCTGTGATCTCTATCATTTTCTTCCCCTGCCTTGGAATATGCAGAGAACGTGCATGAAGATGGAGCCGACGTTCGATACCAACTTCAAATACCGATCCTTCGTATTCGTCATTGTGGGTCTCAATCGAGCCATATTTGCCATCGCCCAAAATTGGGTTTCCCATCAACTGACAATGGACGCGCAATTGGTGGGTCCGTCCCGTCAATGGTTCGAGTTCCAGCCATGACATGGATTTTCCAGCATTATCAATAATGCGAAAACGTGAACGGGCCGATTTCCCCTGATCCTCATCAACTTGAACCATTTCACCTCGTGCACCAGGGTGCTTAGCTAATGGCGCATCTATATTTCCGCCTTCATGCGGCGGCTTACCAATCACAACAGCCCAATATATTTTTCGGGTTTCGCGCATCTGAAAAGCTTTCGCCAGCTTCGCAGCTGACTTTCGCGTTCGCGCCAGCAACAAAACGCCACTTGTATCTTTATCGAGCCGGTGAACCAGTCTTGGACGCTCCTTGCTCCCCATTCTTAGGCGATCCAACGCCCCGTCCACATGGGTTTCCGTCTTTGAGCCACCTTGAACAGCAAGCCCTGGTGGTTTGTTGATGGCGATCATCTCGTCATCGATATAGACAATCCGCTCTTTCAGCTCATCACCTAAACGCCCAGCTTGCTCAATATCCATGCCACCAACAATGGCGGCCTGACTACGCGGTGTCTCTTCGTTGATATTCGGTGGAATCCGGATTGTTTGACCTGTGCTGACCCGGTCATTTGCCTTCGCACGCGCACCGTCTACACGAACCTGTCCCGTTCGTAGTAATTTTTGAAGCTTGCCTTGTTTGAGGGCCGGGAAACGGCTTCTTAACCAACGATCAAGTCGCTGATCGTCATCGCCATCTTCAACAGCCTCATTACGTACGCCACTCATGTCAGAAGTACCTTAGTTATCGCCATGCCAGCCCAAAGTGCGCCGATACTCAACAGAACGGATGTTGCGACGTATATCAAAGCTGCCCCGGTTTCTCCGCGCGTCATCATCGTGACGACGTCCAGAGAGAATGTTGAAAACGTTGTAAATGCGCCAAGAATGCCAATGACGATCATGGTGCGTAGTTCAGGGCTAGGAGACCAAGCCAGTGCTGAAACTTCGATAAAAGCACCAAGAATGAATGAACCGACGATATTTACGGTTAATGTGCCATACGGAAATCCAATGCCCGCAAACGACGTCATAGCTGACATTATGCCATAGCGCCCGACGGCGCCGAGGGCCCCGCCTAATGCGACATACATAACCATGCTAGCGTTCACGCCTTATCATCCTTCATCCGCTTTGAGCGCAGTGTATCCCAGTATTGCAGGCGCTTTGCAATCTCCCGTTCAAAACCTGTGTCCCGCGGCTGGTATATATTTGGCCGCCTGAAATCGTCGGGGAAATAGTTTTGCCCTGAGAATCCATCTTCAGCATCGTGATCATACGCGTATCCGCTGCCGTACCCGATATCTTTCATCAATTTGGTTGGCGCATTGAGAATATGTGCTGGTGGCATCAAAGATCCAGTTTCCTTTGCCAGTCTTTTTGCTGCTTTCTCTGCTTTATACGCAGCATTCGATTTGGGGGCTGTTGCCAAATACAGGATACATTGCACAAGAGCGAGCTCACCCTCAGGTGAACCCAGGCGTTCATAGGCCTCCCAAGCGGCCACAGACTGCGTCAGAGCATTCGGGTCAGCCAACCCTATGTCCTCAGAAGCAAAGCGGACGAGGCGTCGTGCGATGTACCTGGGATCCTCCCCACCACCGAGCATCCGCGCATACCAATAAAGCGCCGCATCCGCATCCGACCCGCGTAAAGACTTATGCAGCGCGGATATGAGATTGTAGTGGGCATCCTGTCCTTTATCATAAAGAGGTTGCCGGCTTTGAACGGCCTCAGCAAGACGTTCGGGTGTCAGCGGCGTTTCATCCTCAGCCAAGCCCATCAAGATATCTGCCATATTAAGCAGGTACCGGCCGTCACCATCAGCCATTGCACGCAATGCTGTACGCGCATCCGCATCAACCAGCATTGGTCGCCCCTCCGCTGCCTCAACCCGCTGGAGAAGCTCTTCAAGGGCATCATCATCAAGACGGCGCAGGACTAGCACCTGTGCACGTGACAACAGCGCAGCATTCAGCTCAAACGATGGATTTTCTGTGGTTGCGCCAATCAGAACAATAGTGCCGTCCTCAACAAAAGGTAAGAAGCCATCTTGTTGGGCACGATTAAAGCGATGTATTTCGTCAACGAACAGAAGCGTTCCCTGCCCCATTTGACGCTTACGCTTTGCCTCTTCAACAGCTTTCCGCACATCCGCGACACCTGAGAACACAGCAGAAAGTGGCGCAAATGCCATCGATGTCTCTTGAGCCAATAGACGGGCAATCGTTGTCTTGCCTGTGCCGGGCGGTCCCCAGAACACCACTGAAGCAAGTTTGCCAGAGGTAATCATGCGATGCAGAGGCCCCTCAGGACCAAGAATATGATCTTGTCCTAAGACATCACTAAGCGTTACTGGACGTAACCTGTCTGCAAGCGGTCTGGGCGCGTCGGCTTCAAATAACGTACTCACCGGACGTCTCCTACCCCTCTTAGCTTAAGTGTTTGGAAAAGAATTCTACGCTGCGGCTTTTGGCAAGGTCTGCTGCGGCTTGATCATAATGTTCCCCGCCTTGGCGTGCGAAGGCATGATCATTGCCTTCATAGTCATGCAGTGTCGCCATGTCGTTAACATCTAATGCCTCATGAACTTTGGCTTGATTCTCTTTGGGTACGAAACCGTCCTCAGTTGCGATATGCAGCATCACAGGTGCCTTAAGCGCTTCATCTGTATGCTCTTCAAGCATCACACCATAATAGCCTACAGCAGCATCGATTTTGGTCCGTGTTGCGGTCAAGAAAGACAAACGCCCACCTAAGCAAAAGCCAACGGAACCAACTTTGCCACTGCATTCGTCCAGCGTCCGCAAATGCTCTATCGTCGCATTCAAGTCATCGACACCCTTATCAAGATCAAAGCCACCAAACAGCTCAAACGCACGGGCCCATTCAGCTTCAGATTGGTCCGTAATTTGGATGCCTGGCTCTTGGCGCCAAAACAAATCGGGACAAAGCGCCACGTAGCCTGCGGCCGCCCATTCATCCGTGATACCACGCATAACTAAGTTCACGCCAAAGATTTCCTGAATCACAACGACGCCGGGGCCTGAACCACCCTCGGGCAATGCCAGGTATCCTGAAAATGCGCCACCATCATTTGATTTAATTGTTATGTCCTGTCCGCTCATGAACACGTCCTCCCACTCATCAGATTAAGTTTGCAGATAATGTACCGACACACGGTCCAAATGTAAAAAACGCATGTATAAATAAAAACTGCGTACACAAACATGATCAAGAAGAAGAATTTGATGGACTTGGACAAGCCTCGCTGATGTGTATTTTACATGCTAATAAATTCATTTTATTATAAAAATTTGTCTTTAGGTGAATTTAATTTTTTATAAACCATAAAATTATAAAAAAATACGCAATGGATTGATTTAACCGTCGAAAAACTGGCTCTTTTTTATGATCAGGACTATGGCGGCAAAAAAGCCGGGCGCTATCGAGTTTCTGATAAGCTTCTTCGTAAACTCGCGTACCGGAAAAGGCTTTATGAGAACGACATATAAGTCCTCAGACGCGCCTTATTTGAGCGTGGTTATTTACTCATAGATTTAAATACGTTCTATGTCGTCATGTCTGCGAACGCATTTACGGGCAAATTCATGAATAAAAATTTGCCACAAAAGAAACGTAACGTAAAAAAATATAAACCACCGTTTATCATCGGCTGGCGAGAGATCATCGGCCTACCTGATTTTGGTATTTTG
>CAWUWH010000147.1:0-16199 GCA_963926035.1 uncultured Rhodospirillales bacterium | reverse complement strand
GGAAATCATGCAAGAGCTTAAAGACGTCATCGAAATTCACAATGGAAACCAGGTCACGAATACATTCAACGCCGCAGAGTATGCGTCCAGGTTAGCGAAATTGCGCACGCACATGGTCGATGCACAGATCGATCATGTCCTGTTCTCGTCATACCAGAACATCAATTATTACAGTGATTTCCTCTATTACAGCTTTGGGCGGTTTTATGCCCTCGTTGTCGATCACGACAAGCAGACATCCCTCAGCGCCAATATCGATGGCGCACAGCCATGGCGACGCACGGTTGGTGACAATCTGATCTACACCGATTGGACCCGAGACAATTATTTCAAAGCATTGCAGCAGTTGATCAAAGATGGTGGTCGTATCGGTATTGAATTCGACAATATGACGTTGCAGAACATGGATAAGCTGAAAACAGCTTTCCCAAAAAGCGAATTCGTCGACGTCTCAGTCGCGTGCATGCAAATGCGGATGATCAAGTCTGATGCTGAAATAGCCCTCATCAAGCATGGTGCTCAGGTTGCAGACATTGGTGGCGCCGCATGCGCCGAGGCGATTGCACCCGGCGTCCCTGAACACGAAATCGCGATCCATTCGACAGATGCGATGATCCGAGAAATTGCCAAGCGATTTCCAGATTCGGAATTACGAGATACCTGGACGTGGTTTCAAAGCGGCATCAATACAGATGGTGCGCACAATCCTGTCACCACAAAGAAGATTGAACGCGGCGATATCTTATCCGTGAACTGCTTTCCAATGATTTCCGGATATTACACAGCACTTGAACGCACCCTTTTCTCTGAAGAAGTATCCGATGCGCATTTGAAACTCTGGGAGATCAATGTCCAAGTCCATGAGCGCGGCATTGAGCTTATCCAGCCTGGCGCCAAGTGTTGCGATATTGCCTTAGAGCTAAATGAAATTTACCGCGAACACGGCATCCTGGCCCGACGCACGTTTGGCTATGGCCATTCGTTTGGTGTCTTGTCTCATTATTATGGCCGAGAAGCTGGCTTAGAACTCCGAGAAGATATCGATACCGTATTAGAGCCTAATATGGTGATTTCTATGGAGCCGATGATCATGATTCCAGAAGGCGAGCCTGGTGCAGGCGGCTACCGCGAACACGACATTCTGGTCGTCGGTGAAGACGGCTCTGAGAACATTACGGGCTTCCCGTACGGGCCAGAAAAGAACGTGATTAAGAACTAAGACGAACCTCGGATATCAATTCTTCTCAGGCTGGGCGTTGCGCGACCATATCGATTTCGACGAGCGCGTCTCGGGCTAGCCCTGTGACGCCAATGCATGTGCGCGCGGGTCGGCGGTCAGCTGGGAAATAGCTTTTGTATGTATTGTTCATGTCCTCGTAATCACGCTTGAACTCCGTGACATAGACGCGTGTCGATAACACATGCTCGAGGCCAAGCCCCAAACCTTCCAGTACAATAATAAGATTGTCCATGACACGTCGTGTCTGCGCTTCAACACCTTCGGGTAATGGTGCGCTGCCATCATCCGGATCCGTTGGCATCTGTCCCGTTATCAGGATCCATCCATCACTTTCGACAGCATGTGAAAACGGCGCAACGTGCGTTGGTGCAGAACTAAAATTATGAAAGATTGGATCGGACATATTTTCCCTCGGATTAATTAACTGTCATCGTCAGACCACAAAGCCTGAAACGTGCATTAGAATACGTGGGGGGTTTGCTGTCTAGCGGGGAAACATGATTAAAGTTCAAGGACAACAAAAAGGTCTGATGCTTGCCTTCTTAGCAGCGTCATCGCTTGCGTTCATCACAACGTTTGCACGTTTGATGTACGATGCCGGATCAACACCACTCACCTTGATCACCTTGCGTGGTGGCCTTGGCCTGATTGTGATGTTCATCGTGGCACGGCTCGTCTGTGGGCAAATTGCTCTCCCAAGAGCCGCATGGCGCGTAACGGCAATGTGTTGTGTCGGCCTCGTGATGATCTCGTTCGGTTACATGATGAGCGTTGCCTATATTCCGGTCGGGCTGGCAGCACTGATCTTCTACACTTTTCCGCTCGTCATTCTGGCTTATGAGGCAATAAAAGCCCGCAAAATGCCTGGCCCAAAACGATTGGCAACTTTTCTATTCGCCTTTGCCGGGCTGGGGCTGGCATTAGGCCCCAGTTTCGAAACCCTCATCCCATTGGGGTCGCGTTAGCGTTTATCGGTGGGCTTGGCACCGTTGTCTTCTTTCTAGCCGGTGCCAAAGCATCTGAAACAGTTGAGCCGATCCTGCTAGCGGCTTATGCAAACCTGCTCTTATTTCCACTCGCCCTCGTGATCATGCTAACAACAGACACTTTTGCCTTACCGCAAACGTTATTGGGTTGGATCGCGCTTTGTTGCGCTGGTGTCGCTAATCTTATCGGCGTCACAGCACAAATGGCCGCCGTTAAGTTTGCCAGTGCAGGGAATGTCGCATTGATCCACAACATTGACCCTGTGATTTCTATCGCTTTTGCATGGTTCGTGCTTGGGGAAACCCTCAGCCCACTTCAGCTCACAGGCGTCACATTGGTGATCATCGCAATATTCTATGGGAAACGTTTAACGATAGACATATAGCCTATTGGTTATTTTTTGTGGTTGATATCTTGTTCGCGGAGTACGCTAAACCTTGGATCATCATGATCTTTGAACGACCTTCGTAAATCTCAAACCAGCACATCAATCTGCGCAAGCTTCTCTAATTCTTCAGTCGACATTTGTGTCTCGTACAGGCGCGTTAAATAAAGCCAGAACCCTTGCGTGTGGAATTCAATCGCATTCATGTAATCATTGATTGAGCGCGCACGTTTCATATACGCCTGATGCACACTCCGCAGATTATTCACAAGAATGTTCATCAGCGCCTTAAGAAAGGGATCAACTTTCTTTAATCGCATCTCTAATACTGCTGCTGGAATCTCAATAACGACGCTGTCTTATTTAGCTAAAGTATGCGCCATTCGCCTGGACCCATCAACAATTGCCATTTCACCAAACAGCTCGCCCGAGTTCAGCGTTACCAATTCAACCTCTTCGCCTTCGACAATTTTATAAATACCGACATGACCGCTATCGACGATGAACGCCGCGTCCCCAGCATCGCCGTCGCGAAACAGGACTTCACCCTCTTTCAGAAATCTCTTCTTTGTGCCGCCGCCTTAGACAAACATGGGAGCACATCCTTTAAATTTTAAATTAGACTGCAGAACCTTAACTTAGTCCTCAGTGCCATAGGCAACAAGGCGGGCTCGCCTTATATGAATTCGCTAAGGTCGACTGCCGTCAATGCATCAGCTTGTCTTTTTGCCAGCACATCAACGTCGAAACCTTCGATTAGTTCATGAAACATCTGATGCCAGTTAATCTCAGCATCAAGATGCGTAAAAACGCTGCCCAAGCCAATGGCTGCACGGTCCATCAACACGAATTCTCGCGGCGGCGTCACACCACCAAATTTCTTGAGCTCAGCATGCACTTTTGCCGCAACTCCGGCACCGTACTGAACGCCGCTCTTTTCCTGGATCGTCTGGACTTTATCCTCAAGCAAAGGCGCATAAAGAAATTCAGCCCATTGGTTGAGCACGCCAATCATTTCTTTATTCAGGCCTTTGAACCCCCACGTCTCATAAGCATGGACCGCTAAGTCTTCATCGTCATTCAAAAGCGCAAAGTACAAATCGATAACGGCACCCACAAACGCTGGTGGGAAAATTCGAACACACCCATAATCAAGAAGGTTAATTGAGCCATCATCGCGCGCGCTATAATTACCAAGATGTGGATCACCATGAATGACCCCATAGTGATAGAACGGCACGTACCATGCGCGGAACATGCTCATCGCCAAATCGTTTCGGCGCTCAATGCTGGCTTCACGACTATCGAGTAAGGGCGCGCCCTCAAGCCAAGTCATTGACAATAGACGCTTACTCGATACATCCAGCAATGGTTCAGGCACATGAACACACGCTTCATCAGCAAGCATATTCCTATACAGCAACATGTTCTTCGCTTCGCGTTCGTAGTCTAGCTCTTCACGCAGGCGTTCAGATAATTCAGTATGTATCTCGCCTGGATCTATCGACTTGTCATACTGTCGGTATAACAAAAACAAGAGCTTGAGCTGACGCAGATCAGCCTCAACAGCTGATGACATGTCTGGATATTGAATTTTACAAGCGATGTCGCGTCCATCCAAAGACGTCGCACGATGGACCTGACCGAGTGAAGCGGCTTTACGGGCCTCACGCTCAAAATGCTCAAATTCTTTTAGCCATCCCGAACCAAGTTCAGCCGTCATTCGGCGTTTCACAAACGCCCACCCCATAGGTGGCGCATCCATCTGTAACTTGGTCAGTTCTTCTGTGTATTCTTCGGGCAAAACGTCAGGAATGGTCGACAGAATCTGCGCGACCTTCATAAGCGGTCCCTTGAGACCACCAAGTGCCAGCTGAATTTCCTTGGCGTGTTGCGCTTTATCAAACTCAATGCCAAATACGCGACCACCAACGGCTTTAGCCGCAACACCGCTGACCGCAGTGCCGACCTTGGCATAACGCCGCAAACGACCGCCAAAACTATTATTTTCACTCATATAGCGTCAGAACTCCGGTTGCAGTTCAATCCGACACACGCAACACCTGGTCATACAACCACTCGGATATATCTTCTGCGACCCGCAGCCAATCCGTTTCCAGCATCATGCCATGTCCCATGTTCTCATATATATGGGCGCTTCGTCCGCAAATGGAACCCGTCCAATGAACATGAGCTGCAGGAATAAGTGGATCACTGTCACCACCGACAATCTTAATCGGTGTACCCCAAACACCCATGATGTTTGGCATTAGGGGGTTGTACAGCCCAGCAACGGCGAGCTGGCTTTCGCCTTGGAAACGACTGATGTATTGCGCGGCGACATCTTTCGGCACGCTCTTGGAAAACATTGTTTGATGCAACGTATCTACGCTGGCGATATCCCCCGCATGCACAGACGCAACATCCATGGCCAATGCTGGATTTGTGACAGCCAATTGCATCGCCGGCGCGGCCAGTCCTGTCGGTGGGACAGGTGCCATCATCACCAAAGCTGCGATGTCTTTTTCTTCAGCGGCACGCCACCCCAAGAAACCACCCATTGAATGACCAACAACAATTGGCGGTTGGTCAAAACTATCAATCACAGCAAACACTGCGGATTGATAATCACTTATCGTAAAATCTTGAAGTCTTGCAAAATCAGGGCGATTCCGTCGGCCCGGCAGATCAATAGCATACGCATCGAAGCCTGCATTTGCGAACCATGGCAGAAAATACTCGTTCCAACACCAAGCACCTGCAAAGGCACCATGTATGAATAAAATGGGAGGCGCTGTCGTCTCTGGTTCGGCTTTCCTGTGGATCAGATGAACGTCAGAGATGTTCATGCTCATGCCGGGAGGTCCGCTTCGAGATCGTCGATAAATCCTGAGATCACATCAAGGCCGCGGTTCCAGAAAGCCGGATCTGATGCATCCAGACCAAACGGGGCTAATAACTCGCGGTGACGCATGGTGCCACCCGCAGCCAGCATCTCAAAATATTTCTCTTGGAATTTGGGATGACCGTCTTGGTAAAGACCATACAAAGCATTAACCAAGCAATCGCCGAACGCATAGGCGTAAACGTAGAACGGCGAATGCACAAAATGAGGAATGTATGACCACAAGGACCGGTAATCATCATCAAACTTAATTGCAGGCCCCAGACTTTCTGACTGCGTCTCGATCCAGATATCACCAATCTGTGTCGCTGTGAGTTCGCTTACCCGACGCTGGTCGTGAACACGGGTTTCAAATTGGTGAAATGCGATTTGGCGCACAACAGTATTCAACATGTCCTCGACCTTACCGGCCAGCAGCACGCGCCGCTTAGCTGGATCTTGCTCAGCATTAAGGATGGCCCTGAAGGTCAGCATCTCTCCAAATACTGAGGCTGTCTCAGCCAATGTCAGCGGCGTGTTGGAAAGAAGTGTGCCTTGCGGGCCAGCCAACACCTGATGCACACCGTGACCCAGCTCATGTGCCAAAGTCATGACATCGCGCGGTTTACCATAAAAATTCATTAATACGTAAGGGTGCGCAGATGGCACAACAGGATGCGCGAAAGCACCAGAGTTCTTGCCCGCGCGCGGTGACGCATCAATCCAACGGTCATCAAAAAACTGCTGAGCCGTCTTCGCCATCTCAGGCGCAAACCCATCATAAGCACTCAAGACAGTTTCACGTGCCTGATCCCAGGAATATGTCCGCTCGGGCGTTTTTGGGAACGGTGCATTACGGTCCCACCAATTTAATTGATCAAAACCAAACCAGCGTGCCTTTAAGGCATAATACCGATGACTTAAGCGTCCGTAATTACTGGTAACGGCAGTGCTCAGTTCATCGACAACATCATCTTCCACCTGGTTTGCAATATTCCGAGCACTCATCGGCCTTGGGAAATTACGTTTTGTGTCTTCAATCTCTTTATCTTTTGCGATTGTGTTCGTGACGAGTGAGAACAGGCGAATACGTGACGTCAGCCCTTCGGCAACACCACGCCCTGCACGTTCACGTACAGCAGCATCCGCGCTGGTCATATGATTTAGAATATCGCCAACATGCAAAGACTTACCATCAAACGGAAAACGAAGTTCCGACATTGTCTCATCGAACAAGCGCGACCAAGCCGCATGCCCCGTGACCGATTTATCATGGAGCATTTGCTCAATATCATCGCTTAATTGATAGGGGCGAGCTTGACGCTCAGCATCGATCCAAGGGCGATAACGTGCCAAAGCAGGGTCTTTGAGTTGTTCATTCAAGACATCGTCTTCGATACGGTTTAATTCCAACGTGAAGAATAACAATGTCCCCGTGATTCCATTAACGCGTTCTTGGCATGACTGATGAAACTGCGCGATTTCTTGGTTTGCCGTATCTGCTGCATGCAAAAGCTGCGCATAACTCATGACTTTGAATGCGCCTTCAAGAATATCTTCATAACGTGCAATCGCAGCACCAAATGCAGCACCGCTCAGGCTGGCCAACTTGCCTGCAAATTCTTTCTGAAATGATGCTGAATCCACATCTGCATATGATAAAACCTTATCTATTTCAGGATCATCTAACCCTTTAAATAAGTCAGCCAGATCCCATTTAGGAGGTGTATCTGAATCCGTTTTCGTCATGTTGATTGGAACCCTGTCTCAAAATCTCTATAAATTATACAAGATAAGCCGCGAGACGGCCTAAAGTACGCATGTTGAGGCGTTCATAAGAGAGGGCAAGATAAAAATGACCACGCATTTGTGGCCAAATCTGGCAACTATGTTTTTTGAGCAAGCCGCCACCTATCGTGAGCAGCCGTTTCTATGGCAAAAACGCGGCGGTGACTATGAAAGTTTATCATGGGCCGACGCGAATGCCCGCGCGGTTGCGCTTGCACGTGGGCTTTTATCACTTGGCGTAGAAGCTGGTGATCGTGTCGTTCTTGTCGCAGAAAATCGTCCAGCATGGCTGATCAGTGACGTTGCCATAATGGCAATCGGTGCCGTTACAACTCCCGCTTACATTACGAATACCCCGGCAGACCACAATCACATCTTGAAGGACAGTGGTGCCAAAGGTGTTATCGTATCGACGGCAAAACTTGCAGAAAAAATTATCCAAGGTGCCAAAAAAGTCGAAGGCCTCGAATTCATTATCGTTATGGAGAAGATGGCGACGAGCACTTCAGGCCCAAAAATCATAGACATCGCTAGCTTGCTTGAGACCGGCCGCGCAAGGGATGAAAATATCATCCAAATGGCAGAGCAGGTCACTTCGGATCAAATGGCATGTATTATTTATACATCTGGCACCGGCGGCGTACCTAAAGGTGTCATGCTTCACCATGGTGCGATTCTGCACAACTGTGCTGGGGCGATGGACGCATTGACTGACCTTGGTCTTGAACGTGAGGTATTTCTATCGTTCCTCCCACTTAGCCATTCTTATGAGCACACCGCTGGCCAGTTCTTCCCAATCGCCGTTGGTGGAGAGATTTATTACGCAGAAGGTGTTGAAAGTCTTTCCGCAAATATGGCCGAATGCCATCCAACGATCATGACCGCTGTGCCCCGTCTTTATGAAGTTCTGCACCAAAAAATCATGGCCGGTGCATTGAAGGCTGGTGGCCTCAATAAAGCGATTTTCGAAAAGACCCTGGAGCTTGGCCGCAAAAAATACGAAACCGGTCGCTTAGGTCCCATCGAGACAATCATCGATATTATTTTAGACAAGCTTGTGCGCGATAAAGTACGTGGCCGTTTTGGTGGGCGCTTGAAGGCACTGGTCTCAGGCGGCGCGCCCCTCAACCCTGAGATTGGAATCTTCTTTAACGCGCTGGGCCTTCGTATCCTTCAAGGGTATGGCCAGACAGAATCTGCACCGTTGATTTCAGTAAACCGGGCACCTGATGCTCGCCTTGATACTGTCGGCAGGCCCGTCATCAACACAGAAGTAAGAATCGCTGAGGATGGTGAAATTCTTGTTCCTGGTGAATTGGTTATGATGGGATACTGGAACAACGAGGAAGCAACCCGCGATACCGTTCGTGATGGCTGGTTAAACACGGGTGATATTGGCAAGTTTAATGAAAATGGCCATCTGCTCATTACGGACCGCAAGAAAGATATCATCGTCAATTCAGGTGGCGATAATATTGCGCCACAGCGTGTCGAAGGCATCCTGATCGCCGAACAGGAATTATCTCAGGCCATGGTTTATGGTGATAAACGGCCTAACCTAGTTGCTGTCCTCGTCCCGGATGCGGATTGGCTGACAACATGGAAACGAGAGAACAAAAAGAAAAGCGACCTTAACGAGTTAGCCAACGACAAAGAATTACATATGGCGATGGCACCAGCACTAGGACGCGTCAACAAATCACTCAGCAATATTGAGAAAGTTCGACGGTTTATTATCGCAAGCGAACCTTTCAGTGTTGAGAACCATCAGATGACGCCAACGATGAAAGTCCGCCGTCACATTGTACGCGACGTTTATGGCGATCGCCTGGAGGCTCTTTACAAGAAATAGCGACCTGTTTTGGCCTGCTGCTATGCCTTCGTTGGCATTTCCTGTCTCTGCTTTTTCTTCCGCTCTCGCATCGAGATGTAAATTCCTGTCGCAACGATGATACCGATACCGGCCCATGTCGGACCATCTGGTAGATCAGTAAACCACAGATACCCAATCACAACCGCTGACACCATTTCAAAATAGCCAAATGGCGCGAGCATCGACGCTGGCGCGTAAGCGTATGCTTTGATCAAAAGCCAATGGCCAATGACGGCCGCCGCAATCATCAATCCCAATAACATCATCGCGCCTGTATCCGGCATCCGCCAATGTCCGGGCACAAAGACCGCAAGCACGATGGCACCAACAAGTGATTGATAGAAAACAGTCATCCAAGGATCGCCCATGCCCGTTAAACGTCGTGTAAGTACATTGAAAAGTGCAAAGCACACACTCGCCACGAGCACGTAATAGACGCCAATGGGAACTTCTTGGAAACCTGGCCTAATAATGAGGAGCGATCCACAAAACCCGATAAGTACAGCGACAAAGCGTCTCAATCCAACTTTCTCACTCAACAGCAAAGGTGCCATCAACGTGATTAAAAATGGATAGATGAAATAAACAGCCAATGCGTCTGCCATCTTCATCGTCTCAAGTGCCGAGAAAAATAGTACTGTTGCTATTGCCAGCATTATAGCGCGGATAACCTGTATCAGCGCACCTGCACCAACCAATTGCTTGGCAGCACCACGACGGAGCAACAGCGGCGACAGTAAAATCGCCGACAGCGCAAACCTTGCGAATGCAATCAGAATTGGTGAATACCCCTGCCCGATCAGATCCTTCGCGGCCGCATCCATCACAGGAATAATTGCGAACCCGCAGATCAGCAGACCTGCACCTCGCAGTAAACTTTGGTTATCTGAATTCGAACGCATCAGATCGTTTCAGTCAGGAATTTCTGAGCCCAATCGATCACAATATCCGGCGCTTCTTCAGGTAAGAAATGACCACTTGTCGCAACACCTTCACCCTTAACAGATCCAACGCACCATTTGCCCCAAATATCGAGCGGACTTGCCAACCGGGGACCACCCTTGGCACGGGCATTGCCCCATAAGCAGACAACAGGACAGGTAATCTTGTGCCCGTTACGCAGGTCTACCAGATCATCCTCGTCGTCACGTGTCGCACCAGCACGGTAGTCCTCACACGTTCCTCGGATAACATCTGGATTGCGGAATGCACGGGTGTACTCAGACATTGCTGCCGGATCAAATTCAAAACCAGGCGCTGCCCAAGACTTGTGTAACCAGGTGCACCAATGATCTGGATCGTGTCCGATCAACGTTTCCGGTTGCGGTGACGGCTGTGCTAGAAAAGACCAATGGAATCCACCAATCGCACTATTTTTATTGGTTACAGCCCACATCTCATGGGTTGGCATGACATCCAATGACATATAGCCCATGACCCGTTCAGGGTGATCCAGCGCCAGACGGTATCCAACGCGCGCACCACGGTCATGGCTAATGATGGCAAATTTTTCAAAGCCAAGCTGGCTCATAATTCCAACGATATCATTCGCCATCATACGTTTCGAATAGGCACGATGATCCGCATCAGACGGTGGGCAATCACTATCGCCATACCCGCGTAGATCAGGGACAACGACAGTTCGTCCTTCAGCAATAATGGGAGCGACATGCTGCCAAGTATGATGCGTCTGAGGGTACCCGTGAATTAAGACGACTGCAGGGCCAGAGCCTGCGACCTTCACATTAAGACCAACACTATCAACAACAATGCGGCTCTGCTTAAATCCTTCAAACATATGCTTACTCTCCGTACACTTAATTAAATTTCACAATACATAGCGCAATCTTTATCATTTAAGAAATTAATTCATTTGATGCATAGTATTTATATTTGTTATGATAAGAAATGCTTATTAATCTCGATATTGATCAACTCCGTGCTTTTGCAACGGTCTCCCGTACTGGCAGCTTCACCCGAACGGGGGAACTGTTAGGTCGCACTCAATCCGCAATCAGTCTCCAGATCAAGCGCTTGGAAACAAGCATTGAACGTAAATTATTTGAGCGAAACGGTCGTAGCATCGGACTGACCAATGCAGGTGAGCGATTTCTAGTTGAAGCAAATCATATTCTTGAAATGCACGACCGGGCGATTGCACTTCTGAACCAACCAGCTGTTTCTGGGAATGTCAGTCTTGGCTGCACCGAAGAATTTGCCGCCGTACACCTGACAGACGTTTTGGGCAGCTTTCAGCTCACTCACCAAAATGTAAATATTGAGATTGCAGTCGACACCTCTCAGGAACTCCGCAAAGGGTTTTCCAATAATCGATATGACGTCGTCCTTGCAAAAACAACTCAGGATGAAACCAACGGACAAAGCATCTGGCGCGAAGATTTGATCTGGGTCATTGATAATAAAACGCTATCTGCATCTATTTTATTACGCGATCCATTGCCGTTACTTGTTTCGCCTTTGCCGTGTCTGATCCGGCACGCCATGACGACTGCGCTCGACAATGCTGACCGAAAATGGACCATTGTTGGCACCAGCGAAGTTAACGCAGGCCTTCAAGCAGCAGTGCTTGCTGGATTTGGCGTCACAGCACTCCCCCGTTCTGCCATTCAGCCAGGCATCCGCCAGGTACTTCCCGAAGAAGGATTACCAACCTTGCCTCAAAGTGAGGTCAGAATGTTTGAGAACCCGAACGATGGGAATGATGCTGCACGATGTCTTGCTGGGCATATTATTTCTCGAATAACGCCTAGCGGCGTTTACGGCTGACGACGGCGTCGGTTTGCAACGTAGATACCACACAAGATGAGTAATAGCGCAACCATTGCCTGAGCCGTGACAACCTCGTCCAGTAACAACGCACCCCACATGATGCCAAACACCGGCACCAAGTAATTCTGAAATGCGACAAATGATGGTTCTCTTTCGCTCAGCAATTTGAATAAAATCAACGTCGCCAATGCGGTTGGAAATACGCCCAAATAAACCGACGGCCAGATGCTATCAAAAGTTAATTCAGGCAGCGTCCATCCGGACAGATACAATGCTAATGGCACTGTTTGCAAGACAGAGAACCCAAGCACTAATGCAGCACGACCCATCATCGGCGATGGCGGCATGCGCCGAATAATAATCACTGAGATCGCATAACATACAGCCCCGCCTGCTGTCGCAAGCTGGCGGATAAAATCGCCGCCCAGACCTTTAAGAGCTTCTGGACCAACCAAAACAATGACCCCACCAAACCCAAGTAGAATGCCAATCAGTTTCTGCGGTCGCAATCGATCGCCATCTGTAAAATAGTGTGCGAGGACGAGCGTCGTCAGTGGCATCACGGCCATCAAGATCGCCGCCAAACCACTTGCGATCGCTTCTTCGCCCCAGCTAATAAAAAAGAACGGCAAACTGTTTCCAAAGGCCGCAAGCACGAAACAATACGTCCATGCACGCACACCGACAGGAAATGCACTCCGCATGATCAGTGCGCAGACAATCATCACGAACGCAGCAACGGATAAACGGAAGGCGGTGAGTTGAAGTGCTGACATATATTCAACGCCAATTTTTATGACGAGAAAAGATGTCCCCCACACCATCGCCAAGAGCAACAGCATGCCAATGTGATGTGGTAAAATAGGACCAAAAGCATCCGAACCTGGATTAGTTGCCATTCAGATTGCCGTGATAGGCGCGATACCATTCGATAAATTTAGGGATGCCATCCTTGATAGATGTGGTGGGCTCGAAACCTAATATCTGACGACTGGCCTCGATATCTGCGAACGTCTCTTTGACGTCGCCCATTTGCATAGGTTTAAAGATGATCTCAGCCTTCATGCCAAGAGAGTCTTCAAGCAGGCTCACGAAATCTGTCAGTTTTTCAGCGCGGTGATTCCCTAAGTTAAAGACGCGCTCCGGCACTGCCGCATCAGGCACATGATCAAGGGCCGCAAGGACACCCCGAACAATATCGTCAATGTAAGTGAAATCACGATGCATGTCGCCGTTATTGAAAACTTCAATTGGTTTTCCGGCGAGAATTTTGTCGGCAAATATCCAGGCTGCCATATCAGGACGCCCCCAAGGACCGTAAACGGTAAAGAACCGCAAACCCGTCGTTGGAATTTCATAAAGCCTTGAATAGCAATGAGACATCAACTCGCCTGCGCGTTTCGTCGCGGCGTACAATGAAACAGGCTGATCAACGCGTTCTTCGATTGAAAATGGCAACTCGTCATTGGCACCATAAACAGATGAAGACGACGCATAAACAAAATGCTTAAAATCTTTGAGATGCCGCGCCATTTCAAGCATGACTAAATGGCCTTCAACGTTTGCACGCGTATAGGCGTATGGATTGACGAGCGAGTAACGAACACCTGCCTGGGCGGCTAAATTAACAATGCGGTCAATATCAGGACGATCTGCCGCCAGCTTCTCCATCTGATCCCGTTCTGCAATATCACCACGAACAAACGTAAATTCAGGATGTGGCGTCAGTTCCGCAAGACGTGCCTCTTTTAATGTCGGATCGTAGTAGTCACTTACGATATCAACACCAATGACTGTCTCACCGCGCGCCAGAAGCGCAGTGCACGTGTGAAAGCCAATGAAACCAGCGGCACCTGTTACAAGCACAGTCATAAAATTTGGTACTCATTCATCTGTTTAATAGTTGTCACGGTATACCCGTTCAGTGACAAAAAATCACTCGGAATTATGTTCTGTGGACAATTAGGGCCCGTGAAACTTTCAAGCCTTTACCACAGCAGTTTGTAGCAGTTTCTTGCTTATATTAGGTCAGCATTTATGACCTATTGTCGTGAGGCCTTTGTCGGACTACCTTTATTCATCGGAAAAGGGAGACCGTAAATCTATGTCGCTGATCAAGGCCACACTTGACGATAAATATACTTTAGAACGCGGTCGTGTATTCCTGACCGGCACTCAGGCACTGGTGCGTTTGACGTTGATGCAAAAAGCGTTGGATCAAGCACACGGTCATAACACCGCCGGCTTTGTTACAGGATACCGCGGCTCGCCTTTGGGGGGCATGGATAGCGAGTTCAGTAGCGCACAACATCATCTAACGAACAGTAACATCAAGTTTCAGCCCGCCGTAAATGAAGACTTGGCAGCAACGGCCCTCTGGGGCACGCAACAGGTGAATATGTTCGAAGGCGCCAAATATGATGGCGTCTTTGGTATCTGGTATGGCAAAGGCCCTGGCGTTGATCGTACCGGCGATGTTTTCCGCCACGCAAACATGGCGGGCACGTCTCCATTAGGTGGCGTCTTGGCGCTTGCTGGGGACGACCCAGCATGCAAATCATCAACAGTTCCAAGCCAAAGCGAGTACGCCTTTACCGACGTGATGATCCCATTTTTACATCCTGCGAACGTCGAAGAAATTTTGCGTCTCGGCTTGCTGGGCATTCAGATGTCACGCTATTCCGGTTTATGGGTCGGCATGAAATGCATCACCGACAATATCGATACATCTGCGTCCGTCGATATCGATCCGTCATTGTATGATTTTGTGCTCCCTGATGATTATGAGATGCCTGCAGACGGTTTGCATATTCGCTGGCCAGATGCGCCGCTTGATCAGGAAATGCGTCTCCATAAGCACAAAATTTATGCCGCTCTCGCTTTTGCGCGCGCCAACAAACTCAATCAGATAACAATTGATAGCCCGAAAGCACGCCTTGGAATTTGCGCGACGGGCAAGTCATATATGGATGTTCTCCAGGCGTTGGACGATTTAGGCATCGATGAAGAACACGCCGCAGAGATCGGGATCCGCTTATTCAAAGTTACCATGCCGTGGCCACTCGAACGAGATTCTGCGCGCCACTTCGCTGAAGGTCTCGAGGAAATTCTTGTCGTTGAAGAAAAACGTGGCGTTATCGAAAATCAGCTCAAGGAACAGCTATATAATTGGCGCGAAGATGTCCGCCCCCGTGTTTTTGGTAAATTCGGTGAGGATGGAAAATGGATTTTTCCATCAGCTGGCGAACTGACACCGGCGATGATTGCACGTGCCATCGCCAAGCGGATTGAGAGGTTTCATAAATCTGATCGCATCAAAGATCGTCTCACATTCCTTGATAAAAAAGAAACCTCGCTTTCATCCGGCGAGCAGAAGTTAAAGCGCATCCCATATTTTTGTTCAGGGTGCCCACATAACTCCTCTACACGCGTTCCCGAAGGGTCACGCGCAGCGGCGGGTATCGGCTGTCACTACATGGCGATCTGGATGGACCGCAACACGGAGACTTTCACGCACATGGGCGGCGAAGGTATCAACTGGGTCGGGCAAGCCCCCTTCACAGAAACCCAACATATCTTTGTAAACATTGGCGATGGAACATATTTCCATTCTGGCCTTTTGGCGATCCGTGCTGCCGTCGCATCGGGCGTCAACATGACGTACAAAATTCTCTACAACGACGCTGTCGCCATGACCGGCGGGCAGGAACATGACGGCGCATTGAACCCGGCGATCATCGCACAACAAATTCGTGCTGAAGGGGTTGAGCGAATTGTCATCGTCACCGACGAGCCAAATAAATATCCAATCAATTACGGGTTCCCAAACGACGTTGATATTTATCATCGCGACGAACTGGATCAGGTTCAACGTGACATACGCAGCATAAAAGGTGTCTCAGCCCTGATCTATGATCAGACCTGCGCCGCGGAAAAACGCCGCCGCCGCAAGCGTGGCTTATATCCTGATCCTGTGAAGCGAGTGTTTATCAACGAAGCTGTGTGCGAAGGTTGTGGCGATTGTGGTGTCGCATCCAATTGCGTATCGATTACACCAAAGGAAACTGAACTCGGCCGAAAGCGCGCCATTGACCAATCATCTTGTAATAAGGATTACAAATGCCTCGATGGTTTCTGCCCAAGTTTTGTAACCGTTGAAGACGCACAACCCAGAAAACCAAAAGCCGTCGGGGATGTCCCGTTCCCAGCGCTGCCTGAGCCTGGCACCGTTGACTTGTCTGATCCATACAAC
>CAWUWH010000146.1:0-8920 GCA_963926035.1 uncultured Rhodospirillales bacterium | reverse complement strand
GTCTTCGGACCCTTGATAAAGTCCAAGAAACGCACATGTTTTCCGCCAAATACACCCTAGGCAAAACGAAAAATGATCAATGCCAGAACGACATATCCGCTGATCACATGAATATCCATATAACCGAATTCACCAGCAATCTGTGACGTCGCGACTACGCACATCAGCCCCCAATGGAATAGCTGCGTTGGCACATCCTATATGTACGTTGATTCGATCTTTTCGGGTTTGTCCGTTGCCATAACCAAACCACCTACGCTGAAAATTGAATACTAATTTATAGCTTACATCTCATTCTCGTCGCTATCGATGATCACCATTAAGAAAAATTCATTGTGCTTAATTGATCTATTTCTTCCCAGCTCCCAAGAAATATGGCAAAAAGATGATAATGTCTAAGACACCTATCCTTCTGGCCGTAATAGGCCTTGTTGCTATTTTGATGGCATTCGGCCTTAACGAATTCGTGTGGCAAAATGAACTCACGCCTGTTGAAGAGGTAAAGACCAAGACATCAGCAGCTCCATCTTTAGAAGCAACAACGCCGGTTAAAGAGCCGACCACAGTGCTTCCAAGCATACCGTCATTCGATGTTGTACGTGTAAACCTTGAGGGTGACACTGTTATTGCTGGACTGGCAATACCAGGTAGCGAAGTCCGCATTCTCGAAAATGGCAAAATTATCGGCACCGTTATTGCGGATGAAAGTGGCGAATGGGTCTTTATTCCTGAAACGCCCCTTCTCAGCGGCTCCAGGAGCTTGTCACTTACCGCGACATCAAAAGATGGTACCGTTGTCGCCTCGAATGAAGATGTTGTCATCGCTGTACCCGAAGGCGCTGGCAACGGCGCAGCCAAAAAGGCTTTGGTTCTAAAGTTCCCAAAGGACGGAAATACGCCTGTGCGTGTCATACAAACACCCGGCGAAGCAATTGACCGTGATACGTTCCCGCTCACCATCGAAACGCTGGATTACGATGTAAAAGGGCAAGTCGTTATCAGCGGTGGCGCGCCAAGAGGTGCGAAAGTACAACTTTATCTTGATGACGATCTCATCGCGCGGCTAAACAGTGATGCCGAGGGGCGCTGGATCGCACGCCCTGATAAACTCATTCCACCTGGCTTATATCAATTGCGTGCAGATCAAGTCGGTGACGGCGGAAAAGTCATTGCACGCGTTGAATATCCCTTCTCTCGCGCAGAAGATCTCCAGAAAATGACTGAAGGAACATATGTTCTCGTTCAGCCCGGAAATTCACTGTGGCGTATTGCAAGGCGAGTGTATGGGTCAGGTTTCTCGTACTCTCAGATTTTTGAGGCGAATAAAGATCGAATTGGTGATCCAGATATGATCTTCCCAGGGCAAGTTTTTGAAGTGCCTGCCGTCAACTAGACCCTTATCTCTCTGGTTGCTGATATCATCCTAAACGTCTAACACATCGTAAACGTGCCACGAGGGCTGAATAACTGATATTAATCATGTATACTTTGATACAATTGATTAATTAGAAAACGATCCAGGAGCCGACATTTGTTAAAAGACGTACTTGTACCGATTAATCGCGCAGGACACCCATTCATCGCGATATTCGCTGTTGTTACCGCATTGTTGTTTATGTGGTGGGATCCTGCTGGACTTGTCGGCGTCGTGCTGACTGCATGGTGCGTATACTTTTTTCGTGACCCTGATCGCACAACACCTGATGCCGAAAATCTCGTGATCTGCCCTGCTGACGGTGTCGTTCAGTCTGTTGTTCAAGCAGTGCCACCACCAGAACTGGAATTGGGTACTGAGCTGATGACCCGCGTGGCCGTTTTCATGAACGTTTTTAACGTCCATGTGAACAGGGTACCGATGAGCGGTGTTATCACTGCTAAACATTACCGTCCAGGTAAGTTTTTCAATGCATCACTAGATAAAGCCAGTGAATTCAATGAACGCATGAGCCTGAAGGTCAAAACTGAAAAAGGCGTCGAGATTGCTTTTGTTCAGATCGCAGGCCTCGTTGCTCGACGTATCTTGTGCTATGTTGATGTTGGTCGTGCTGTTGAAGCAGGCGAAAGGTTTGGCTTGATACGCTTTGGCTCGCGTGTCGACATCTTCTTGCCAAATGGCGTACAGCCCTTGGTTATTGAAGGCCAGACCACAATCGCTGGCGAGACTGTTATTGCTAATATTGATCGCAATGGTGAGCCCTTAAAAGGTGAGACCCGCTAACATGAGCGAAACGCTGACCAATCCTGAGGAAAAGACCGAAGCTAAGCCGCGCGGTATTCGTGTAATGAGCCTGAATATGCTTATTCCGAACGTCCTTACCCTAATAGGTTTGGCCGCGGGCTTAACCTCTGTTCGGTTTGCGTTGCAAGAGCAATGGGAATTTGCTGCGATGGCGATTGCGATCGCAGCACTTATGGATGCGCTTGATGGTCGCGTTGCACGATTGCTCAAAGGTGCCAGTAAGTTTGGTGCCGAGTTGGATTCCCTTTCGGATTTTGTCTGCTTTGGTGTCTGCCCGGCACTCATCCTTTATTTGTGGGCAATGCAGGATGCCGGTCGTTGGGGCTGGATCGTATGTATGCTTTTCGCAATGTGCTGTGGTCTGCGTTTGGCCAGGTTTAATGTCGCACTTGAAGACCCGGATAAGCCAGCCTGGACAAGTCAGTTCTTCACAGGCGTCCCCGCACCAGCAGGCGCTGGGTTGGTCTTACTCCCGATGGTTCTATCATTTAATCTAGGTGACACATTTGTACGCTCACCTGCGACTATTGCGATCTGGGAGCTAGCCATTGGTGCATTACTGGTAAGCCAAATTCCAACATTCTCATTTAAAACCTCGCGTATTCCACGCGCTTGGTTTTTACCTGTGATGATTATCATTGCTGGTGTCGCAACGTTTAGCGTGTCGGCACCTTGGTGGACCCTCACTTTCGTTCTTTTCCTTTATATCGCGTTGCTTCCGATTGGCATCCGTCGATATCGCAAGATGCTTGCGCGGGATGCCGCAGGTTTACCACCTGAGGATATTAATGAAGTCGAAGATGATGAAGACGATGGCGAGAACGAGATAAGTAAACCGCGCCCTTAATTCACCAACATTGATCTAGCTCTAAGCTGCAGCACTCGAAGAGCGGGCATTGCGTCTTTGATCCTGCCACGCTGCAAGATTGTCACGAAGCATCAAAGCACATGGCGTAACGATTAACGTCAAGACCGTCGCAAAGGCGAGGCCAAACACAATCGCAGTGGATAGCTGTGTCCACCATTGTGTCGACGGTGCACCAATATTCACACTCCGGTTTACGAAATCGATATTTACCCCCATCACCATCGGCATGAGGCCCAGGATCGTTGTCACAGTCGTGAGTAAGACTGGACGCAAACGTTGCGCACCTGTCTTCAAAATTGCGTCTCTAATGGAAGCACTCTCAAGTTTCAAACGATCAAACGTATCGATCAGTACGATATTGTTGTTCACGACAATACCGGCCAGCGCAATGACGCCAATACCGCTCATGACGATGCCGAACGGCTGCCCTGTGATCAATAGACCGATGAACACACCAATCGTCGACATGATAACAGCCGAGAGGATAAGGAACGCTGAATAGAAACTGTTAAACTGGGTGACCAAGATGAGTGCCATCAAGAACAAGGCAACGCCAAACGCCTTGGTCAAGAAAGCCTGAGCTTGCTGCTGTTCTTCATCTTCGCCTTTAAACTGAACGATGATACGCGGGTCAAAGTTTACTTCAGCGATCCATTTTTGGATGCGCTTGACATTATCATCGACCAAAACACCTTCGGCGACATCCGCTTTTACAGACAGGACGCGACGCGTATCACTGCGATTGAGCGTGCCCGTTTTTTGTCTCGGCGTGACGCTTACAAAATTACTGATCGGCACGGAGCCTGACCCCGTTTTGATACGCAACTGTTCCAATTGATCGAGCGTTCTAAAGCGCTCTGGATAGCGTGCACGCACATCGATTTCATCATCCGCATCATTCGGTCTGTATTCACCTAACTTCAAGCCATTGGTGGCAAGTTGAATGGCACGTCCAATGCCTTCAATGTTTGCCCCAAACTTTGCTGCCTGTCCGCGGTCCACCACAATCTCAAAGTCGATACCAGGCAAGGGGCGGCTATCTTCAATATTTTGCAATTCGCCCATTTGGTCCATGAACGCACGTAGTCGCGCCGTGGCCGGGGCCAAGATTGAAGGTTCCCGTGAAGAGAGCTCAACCTGAATGGCTTTTCCAACAGACGGGCCTGCTTCAGCTTTACGTCGATCCACAGAAATGCCCGCGATATTTTTAGTTCGCTCCTTGGTTTCTTTCAAAATTTCATCAGCGGAGCGACGCAGATACCACTCTTCAAATTCAAGTGTAATCTCGCCGATGATATCCTCCGCTTCATCGCTTTGACCCTCAAGGCCGACACGGGTATAAATCGATCTGACCCCAGACACATCAAGAACCCGATTTTCGACTTCGCGCATCAGGTCATTTTTTTCCCAAACAGAGAGGTTTCCTCGCGCATGCACCTGAAGCTTGGCAAGCTCTGGTTCAACTTCTGGAAAGAATTCAACACCTTTACCAAACTTTGCATAGCTCAGCAGGACGCTAACTAAAATTACCAACGCAAACGCCAGAATTTTCACAGGATGCTTGAGCGCCGCATCAAGGAGGCGAACATACGTACCCGTTACCCCCGCAATTTTACTTGTATTGAATTCAGAGGATCCAGAGAGCTCTCGCATCAAGTCTGGATCAACGGCACCACCTGGTTTTCCCATTTGCGCACCCAGCGTTGGGATAAATATCAGTGCCATCGCCAACGAAGCCGTCAATGTCATCAGCAATGTAATTGGCAAGAACTGCATGAATTCACCGACAAGACCCGGCCAAAAGACAAGCGGTAAAAACGCAGCCAGCGTCGTTGCTGTTGATGCAATGATAGGCCAGGACATTCGTTTCGCAGCGAGTGCATAAGCATCTCGACGATGCTCTCCTTCAATCATTTTTCGATCTGCATATTCAGTCACTACAATGGCGCCATCGACCAGCACACCGACAGCCAGAATAAGGCTGAACAAGACGACAACGTTAACAGTCATACCAACGGTATAAAGAATAAGAATAGCTATTAGAAATGACCCCGGTATTGCGACGCCGACCAAACCAGCGGTGCGTAAACCGAGTGCCGCAACAACAATCACCATCACTAGAACGACAGCTGAAAGCACGTTATTCTGCAGGTCTGTTAGCATAAATTTAATATCGTCTGATTTGTCCTGCAAATATTCGACTTTAATGGACTGACGCATGGATTCTGGCCAATCAGCGCGCGCAGTTTCAACAACACCACGAACCTGCTCAACGGTTTCAATAATATTTCGCCCGGTACGCTTGGAAACCTCCAAAGCAACAGCCCGATTTCCATGAACTCGTGCAAAGGTCTCAGGATCTTTAAACCCTCGGCGTATCTCAGCGATATCACCCAGTGTGATGACGCTATCACCATCAATTTTAACCGGCATGCTGGCAATATCGCTGACGCTTTCAAAAAGCCCTGGCACTTTAATCGCAAACCGCCCCTTGCCTGTATCTTGTGCGCCTGCTGCAACCAACAAGTTAGAGCTGGCAATACTGGAGACCGTATCCACAGGCGACAATCCGTAACTTTCAATCGCAACCGGATCAATGACAACTTCGACTAGCTCTTCACGGTCACCCGCAATTTTAACCTCTAGGATCTGCGTGATTCCTTCGATTTCATCTCGAAGATCACGTCCCATCTTAAGAAGTGCGCGTTCAGGCACATCACCGGACAGTGTCACGACAAGGACGGGGAACAATGAGATGTTAACTTCATGAACTTCAGGTTCATCGGTCTCGCTGGGTAGTTCAGGTTTGGCGAGATCAACCTTTTCCCGCACATCAGACAGCGCTTCATCCGCATCAAAGCCAGCATCAAACTCAAGTGTGACGTTTGCCCCACCCTCATATGCTTTTGAACGCATTTCCTTAACACCTTCGATGCCACGAAGCTCTTGTTCCATCGGGCGCACTAAAAGTCGTTCGGAGTCTTCTGGCGAAATACCTTCGTGATTCATCGACACGTAGATAATCGGAATGTTGACGTCTGGATCTGCCTCTTTTGGAATATCAACAAATGCGACAATGCCAGCAATAAGGATTAGAACGAGACTACCCAGAACCGTTCGACTATGGCTTATGGCTGCGTCGATTATGGCATTCACGACGCAGCTCCGCTGGAACTGACAGGCGCATCAATGCCTGTCGTCGGGTTTACTTTCTGGCCATCGATTACAAACTCATGCCCAACGATGATCACGGTAACATCATCAGGAAGGCCCGTGATCCACGTTCCTTCTGGTGTGTCTTCGAGCAATCCAACCGGCATGAATTTTACGATGTCAGTTGCGTTCAGCGTCTGCACACCCAGCTTACCCTCATTATTGAGTGTGAGAGCTGAAGACGGAACCATGTGCGCTTTGCGCGACCCACCGCTCATCTCTGCTTCGGCCGTTAAGCCTGCCGGGATTTCCATGTTTGGGTTATCAATCCAGATATCAATCCGGAACGTGCGAGTTACGTCATTTGCCTGACGTGAGACATACTTAACAGTGCCGCCAACTTGCCTGCCGTTCGGCAGTTTAATCGTCACAAGGTCATCCGTATGAACATCGTCAATATCACGTTCGGTAACATGAGCAATGACACGCATCGGATCTAAATCAACAACCAGCGCAACGACCTCGCCTGCTTCAACATAATCACCAGGTCCTGGTAAAAGTTTCTCAATATATCCATCAATGGGCGCACGAATTTTGGTCCGCGCTAAATCCAACTTAACAATCGCGAGGTTCGCTTCAGCAGATGCAAGTTCAGCATTACTTTGCGCTAGCTTAATTTGCGATTCAAATTGTTTCCGCTGAAGGTCTTTTGACGCCTGATAGGTAATCTTTGCAGCGCCCTCGCGTGCTTGAGCCTCTTTTAGCTTAGCGACCCGGTCATCCAATTCGAGTTCAAGAAGAACACTTCCCTTTGTCGTTGCCTGCCCCTTTAATCCCGGACGCGCAATAACCTGACCAGACGTTTCAGCTTTAATTTCAGCATCTTTGATCGCATTCGTCCGACCCATCACAACGATCCGCCTAGGGCGGTCGACTGCCGTAAGCTTAGCAACACGCACTTTTATAAGCTCAGTTGGTGCATCCGATTGACCATTTGATTTTGCGTCTGTTTGATTGTCAGAGCCACCAATAAGACCTGACCCAATCCAAGCCACAGCAACGATTGCCAAAATAGCCGCATAAATGATTGAGCGCTTTGAACTTGGAGGCTTCGTTGTCGAGCCCGCTTGGTCCGTATTCTGTTGGTCACTCATGGTATTTCCTGACGTCGTTCAATCCGTGCGTTTTCAACTTATAAAACCTATCTTCTGATAGCATTTTTTCTACGTATAACCACTGCAAATTGGGCAATGCTGCGTTGCAACAAGTACGACGTTAACGAGGGAGATTTTTTATAGATCGCGTTCCCAAGGGGGGACTGGCGTATAGGCATCGACTAACGTATCAACGAATGCGCGCACCTTCGCAGATAGGTTCCGATTGTGAGGCCACAACACAAATATACCAGCATCACCGCCCATTTCGAATTCAGCTAAAACCTGAACCAAGCGACCGGACTTTAAGTCTTCACCAACAACGAAGGTGCCTGCGCGGAACAGCCCAAGGCCTGCAAGGGCGGCTTCATGCAAAGCAATCGCATTGTCGGCTTCAAAGCGCCCAGAAACTTCAACTGTCTTAGGCCCATCTTCGTGCATAAATTCCCAGCGATTGAGCGACGTCGGAATGCTCAACTTCAAGCACTCATGGTCTTTAAGGTCAATCGGGCATTTAGGCGTACCATGATGTTCAAGATATTCAGGTGATGCAACGAGCACACGCTTTGGCACACCAAGTTTTCGTGCCACCAGGGTCGAATCAGCCATTTCACCAATCCGAATGCTGACATCAAAGCCCTCTTCAACCAAGTTGACGATACTATCCGTCATCGTCAGCTGGACTTGTAAGCTCGGATATTTTTCAAGCAATTTTGGAATAAGAGGTACGATCTGGTACTGTCCAAACGCTGTTGATGCGTTAACACGGAGTACGCCTCGCGGTTCAGCCGTTGAAAGTGAAACTGTTTCTTCCGCTTCTTCAACTTCTGAAAGAATGGGGGTCACACGTTGATAAAAGACGCGACCTTCCTCAGTTAAGCTGATTTTACGGGTTGTCCGGCTGAGTAAACGCACGCCCAAGCGATCTTCTAAGCGGCCAATCATCTTACTCACAGCCGATGGCGTCATCCTGAGCTCGCGCGCAGCACCCGAAAAGCTGCCGCTCTCGACAACTCTTACAAAAGTTTCCATTTCTCCAAAACGATCCATAAGAGCACATTAGTGAATTTAATGCCTAAAACATAGTCTTTCTTTAGGCATTATGGGTTTAATCGGCATCAAGTAGTATTTTTTCAACATTACGGAGACGGAATTGAATATCTGTTCCGACATCAGATTAGGAGCTTGTTATCCCAAACACTCAGAATATTCGCAGTTACGAAGAAACTGGCGTTTATAGCGCTGATGCCATTGAACACGGTATCCTCGAAGGACGTCGGTTACGCGCCGTCGCAATGCGTGATCTCTTCAGTCGCGTTCGGTCGAGCATCTCGCACCACTAACCGCGTTTACGAATAGACGTATTAATCATAACTACCCTGTGACTATGGCCTCTCCTACGGGAGGGGCCTTTTTTTGATCTGTATTCTAAGGGCAAGGTTTTAGACCAGGCCTATCCACTGATGCCAATTCGATTTCAGCGCCATTAAGCGATAGAGCCGTCGG
>CAWUWH010000145.1:0-3809 GCA_963926035.1 uncultured Rhodospirillales bacterium | reverse complement strand
TCATACAACCGGCCTGTCATCTGAACTGCAACAGCCCCAATACCAAGTGCAAACACCGACTTCACCGCATAAACACGTGATCGGTATTCTTTACTGATGAAATGGGCAACGATCCAGTCATTGACTGGAATAATCCCGAATGTTGCCAACATGAGGGGGAGCGTCACGGCCAAGGCTGACCAGCCAGAGGTCGATATTGCGATGGTGCACATGATCAATTGGGCCGCAACGAGGCCGACATAGATGCGCTTGGTCGGATATCGATCCAATAACTCACCAACAGCGAGTTGAGCAAACGCTGCACAGCCAAAAATCAACGCTGCGATCATACCGATCTCTGATGTATCAGCGAATAATGACGAAAGTCGCTCGTCCATGATTTTTGGCAAAGAGATGGTTGTCGCATTAAAGATCAGGCCACCCACTAGCGGTGCGATGATAAGGAACAGGAAAACGCGTTGTTGAACGGATATAGGAACAGCGGCAGCCGTCTTCTTTTTGGCACCTGAGGCATCAACGCCAGTACCCTTTAAAAGATGCACGCCATACATGAGGCCAACACCTACAGAGACAATGCCTGGAATTATGAAGGCCATCCGCCAACCATACACTTCAGCAATAGCACCTGTGGTCAGGGCTGCTGCGGCAACTCCCATATTTCCCCAAACACCATTGACGGCTAGGGCGCGGCCAACACGGCTGGCTTCTTCAACAACAAGCGCTAAACCGACGGGATGATATATCGCGGCGAATACACCTATCAGGGCGAGGCCGATCTCGATATGCAGAGGTTCTACGGCAAAGCCGGTCAGGATTGATGCTGACCCGATTCCGATAAAGAACACGAACATCATGCCATGTCGGCTCCATTTATCGCCAAGCCATCCAGCTGGCAAAGATGCGCCACCAAAGAAAAAGAAGCTCCAGGTCGTCAGCAATATGAGACGACCATAAGAGTCCGCAAATTCACTTTCCATCGTCAGAACGGCGGTCGTGAAAATGAGCATGAAAAAATGATCGAGAAAGTGCCCGACATTCAAGAATAGGAAATTACGTTTTGCATCAGTCATCGGGGAAGTCTAGCAAACACGTTTAGACGGTGTATCACGATGAATAGACAGTTTTTATCGAGAAAGTGACAGTTTTAAACGTAACAAGATAATTATGCGCGAACTTCCGGCAGCATAATGCCCGTTACTAACATTTGTGCGTTCGTCGCACCTTGTGCATTTGACAGTGCCATATCGGCGAGCTTCAACATTTTGTGGTCGACGGCGAGGTTCGTAACAAGGGCAATCGCAGCGAGTTTCTCAGCCTATTGAAGCTGATCTCGAATATATCCATTCCACATAATTTTAATCATATCGCCTCTCCGCTTCAGCCACTGTGAACACATGAGGACTTGTATCGTTAAAAATATATAACCGTTAGCTCTAAAAAGATGTGACCCATGTCACCAGGGATGCATTTTTTTATTAAACTGTGGAAAAATCTTGAATTTCGGCAATCAGATGATCGACAACCTTAATCAATGCGGTCTTCTTATCATCGCCGGATGCCAGTGCTTCGTCGAAGCAATGGACTTTTTGGTGTGCACTTGTCCCGCGAGAAACGATTGTTTTGAGATGCATTAATTCTTTAGTGCAGTTCATGGCCTCAGCGTCTTCGCTGACCAAATCGATGAGTTCGTCGATAAGCTCTGCATAAGGCACAATTTGTCCACGTCCATAGTTAACCAGACCTTCATCAAGCCCATACCGCTGTGCGCGCCATCTATTCTCTGCAACTAACATAATGGCATATTGACGCCAGCGTTGGTTGTGCGTCTTAAGACGCCAGAGCATCCGCAGTATACATGTATATAAAGCTGCAACGGCAGCCGCGGCGTGGATGTTTGTGCAGACATCAGCGATGCGCATTTCCAACGTCGGATAGCGTCCGCTCGGGCGAATATCCCAACAGAGTTTCGTTGCATCTTCAATAATACCGGCATCGACAAGCACACGAACATGTCGTGCATATTCTGCATAACTATCAAAAGGATTGGGAAGACCTGTCCGAGGCATCTCATCCCAGATACTGAGGCGATAAGATTTAAGGCCTGTGTTTTCTCCCTGCCAGAATGGTGAAGAGGTCGTCAACGCCAATAAATGCGGCAGGAAATATGTCACCTGATTCATCAAATCGATGCGCAGTTCGTCATCCTCGATACCCACATGGACACGCATGCCACCAATGACCAAGAGGCGCACAACGGCCTGCATATCATGGGCAATGGTATGGTAGCGCTCTCGCTCGGTGTGGCCTTGTTCAGACCAATGTAAATGAATGGGTCGATGCGGCGATGGGGGCGAGGTTATACTTGTGCGCCGTCTCAACAATTGCTGTGCGGAGATCAATCAGCATTTCGGTGGCTTCAGGGATTGATTGCGCGACGGCAGTGTTCACTTCGATTTGTGATTTCAGGAATTCGTGCGCCGCCTGATCGCCCAATCGGCTATAGCATTCATCAAAGAACTCACGCGGTGGATCGGTCGCCAAAGCGCGGGTCTCAAAATCGACAAGAAGGTATTCCTCTTCAATGCCGACGCTTAAAGTGGGTGCGCCGCCAACCATCAGAAACGCTCAATCCGGTGTAAGCCTGGCATGTCGAGGATTGGGAGAATGCACTCGGAAAGTATATCGACCCAGCGTAAAATACCGCCGCTATCCATCAACTGATCCTGATTGATCTCAATAGCGCAGTTTGAAATACCACTCGCTGATCCGTGCATATCGACGGTGTAAGCGAGGTCATGACCGGAATAGGGCTCGTTATCACCAACTCGAAGGTCATAGCGCTCCAAATGTTCCATAAGCGGGATCGCGATCCGTGGGTCCCGATTCCATAAGACACCGATGTCCCAAGGGCGCGGCTTATCTCCAAAGTACGGGCTAAAGCTATGGATTGAGAAAATGGCGGGTGCTGGGCCACGGTTCCATAATCTGGCCAGCGCACGATTTATCGAGTCATGATAGGGCTCAAACAACTCGCGTACCCGTTGGCGGCGGGCTTCGTCGGTCAGGTTCTGATTGCCTGGAACGGGAATGCTGTCGTTTTCAGGAACAATGCTGTCCGGATGTCCGGGCGGGCGGTTAACATCGATGACGAGCCTTGAATATCCAGCGAGAACAGCTTGCGCATCCAGCCGTTCCGCGAGGCCACGTGTGACAGCCGCCGCGCCAATATCATAAGCAATGTGCCGCTCGAACGCTTCTGCACCAAGGCCAAGGTGATTAAGTGATTTAGGCACTTCACGGCCGGCATGATCACAAACCAACAGTATGTGCGCACCACCCTCGCGGTTTATCACCTCGAACGTGGGTGGTTCATCTGTGCCAAGGAGTGCGGGGCCATCATGAGGTAAAGGTTTCATGAGGTAACTATAATGTGAACTTTCTTGTGGTGCGAGTCCAGAAACGGCAATTCCTTGCATTGTCACGCAATGCCGATTATGTCCAAAGTTGAAGGGAATTCAGGCTGATGAACGAACAACAAACCATAGAAAGCCCATGCATTAGCATTTGTGAGCTCGACGCCGTATCTGGCTACTGTATAGGATGCCTGAGAACCCGTGAAGAAATAGCCATTTGGGGGCGTGCCGACAGCTCAACACGTCTTGAAATTTTGGACAAATTACGTGACCGACTTGCCGAAAGCGGCGGTGGGCGACGCCGGGAAACAAAACGGCGCCAGAAGCGTTAGGGCCAATTATATGTCAAATGTTCTCGCGCAACTTTTAAACGATCGCGACTGGCTTCTTTGCGAC
>CAWUWH010000144.1:0-6054 GCA_963926035.1 uncultured Rhodospirillales bacterium | reverse complement strand
GCGGGATGGTCAGAAGACGGCCAGAACAAAGATACAAACGTCACTGCCAAGATGGCCGCACTGATTAGTGAAGCCGCTTTGGAAGTGCGCGATGCGACATCCGTCACAATGGTCAGCACAGGCATTGTCTTGGTGCTTGGTAAAGATGACAGCGCCATCGAGGCCGCGCGTAAACTGGCAGATCGCATGGACGTCACCGTGGTCTTGCAAGGCGGCGCTGATGTCAGCCCACCCAATGTCATGGATATCCCTGTGTTCATGGGCAATATCAAAAGTGCGAGTGGTCACTTGGGTGCCTTCGAAGTTAATGTTGAGAATTTCCGCCCGACCGTGCCGAGTTCCAAATCCAAGTTGGAGTTCACCGGTATTGGAGAAGCTGGCAGTTCCACCTGCGATCTGATCCTTGATCTTCGTGGCGATACTCCCTTATTCCCGGCCCCTGAAAAGCGCGACGGCTATTTCAATCCTGACCCAGGCAATCCAGCATTGGTGATGGAAGCGTTATTCACGCTCAGCGATATGATTGGTGAATACGAGAAACCAAAATATATTGATTATGATGCTGGGATTTGCGCGCATTCCGCCAGCAAGATTACCGGGTGCACGAACTGCTTCGATGTCTGCCCAACCATTGCGATTGTCCCAAATGGCGACAAGGTCAAATTTGATCCCTATACCTGTGCTGGGTGTGGCCTCTGCGCCGTCGTCTGCCCTACCGGGGCCGCGCGTTATAACTTACCCGCAGGCGACACGGTAACAGAACGCCTTCGCACCTTGGTCGGCACGTATACCAAAGCGGGCGGCGAGACGCCTGTTGTACTAGTTCACGATGATACATTTGGGCGCGACATCATCGCTCTTTCAGCACGTTACGGTCGCGGACTACTGGGGCATGTTTTGCCTCTTGCCGTTAATCAGGCGACACAGATCGGCATTGAGACAATTACATTGGCGTTGGCATTGGGTGCTTCAGAAGTGGCGATTGTTTTGCCGCCTAAGAAACGCGAAGACCGCGATACACTGTTAGGTGAGTTCGCGATTGTTGATGCCATCACAGATGGGCTTGGATACGGCACCGGGCGCGTTCGCTTGCTTGAGCCCGACGATCCAGATCAATTGGAAGCAGCCTTATATGGCACTGCACCAGCAACAGCAATTGCCGCAAGTGATATCGGTGCCGCTGGACGTAAACGCTCAGTCCTGCGCCTGTCGCTTGATGCATTGCATAGGAAATCCCCAAGCCCAGTCGACGAGATTGTGCTACCCGCAGGGGCACCGTTTGGCCGCGTCGTTGTCGATGCAGAAAACTGTACCCTTTGCCTTGCATGCGTTGGCGCATGTCCAACGGGGGCACTTAAGGATAATGAAGGGCTGCCACAACTTGGCTTTACAGAAGATGCCTGCGTGCAGTGTGGTCTCTGTAAGAATACCTGCCCTGAGAAAGTGATCTCACTTGAGCCACGGTTAAGCTTCGCCGAAGAAGCCCGATCTCATCAAGTCATCAAAGAAGAGCAACCGTTCCTCTGTATTCGCTGTGGCAAGCCGTTCGCGACCCATGCATCGCTGGCGCATTTGACCGACAAACTCAAAGACCATGCAATGTTCCAGGGACCTGGAAAGCTTGACCGGATCAAGATGTGCGACGACTGTCGTATCGTGCAAATGGCGACCGATGGCGACAATCCATTGGCACACGGCACCGTTCCTGTGCCTAAGACCACAGAAGATTATCTGCGCGAGCGAGATGACCTGCGCAAAAAGGCAAAAGATGATATGATCAAAAAAGGCCTGACCGATGGTGAGGCTTAGCTTTTACATCGTCATTCCCCAAAAAGCGGGAACCTAGATAGACGATATACTGGATCCCCGCCTTCGCGGGGATGACGAATAGAGAGAACGTGCCTATATTAAGGGTGCGGAGGAAATAAGGACTGACACTTTGGACGGTAACGAGAGCAAAGCAGATAAAGATTCGATGATTGACCCGTTTGGTCGCCACGTCAGCTATCTCCGCGTTTCTGTGACGGATCGATGTGATTTCCGTTGCGTCTACTGCATGTCTGAAGACATGACCTTTCTGCCGAAAAAGGATGTCCTAAGCCTCGAAGAGCTTGAGCGCATGTGCACAGCGTTCGTGCGCAAAGGTGTCAAAAAGCTGCGCCTAACAGGTGGCGAGCCACTGGTGCGCAAAAACATCATGAGCTTGATCAATAATCTAGGCAAACTCATCGACACCGGCGAACTAGAAGAACTCACGTTGACGACGAACGGCAGCCAATTGCATCGCTATGCCGATGATCTTGTGGCCGCAGGCGTTAAACGCATTAATGTTTCTGTTGATACGCTCGACCCTGTTAAGTTTCAGGAAGCGACCCGCTGGGGTAAACTGGAACAGGTAATGACGGGCTTGGCCGCTGCCAAGAAGGCCGGGCTTCAGGTAAAGATTAACGCCGTCGCGTTGAAGCATCTAAATGCCATGGAATTTGATGATATGATCCGCTGGTGCGGAGAGAACGGTTTTGATCTGACATTGATTGAAACCATGCCGCTCGGTGAAATCGGCGAAGACCGCGTTGATCAGTATCTCCCCCTATCTCAAGTCCGTCAGGATCTGGAAAAGCGCTGGACCCTGAAAGAAATTCCTTATCGTACCGGTGGTCCGGCACGTTATACGGAAATTGTTGAGACGGGTGCAAAGCTGGGTTTCATTACGCCGCTCACACATAATTTCTGCGAAAGCTGTAATCGCGTTAGGCTTACATGCACGGGTACACTTTACATGTGCTTGGGCCAGGAAGACGCCGCTGATTTGCGCACCCCGATCCGGGCCAGCGAAGACGACGCATTGTTGAACGCAGCTATTGATGAAGCCATTGGTCGCAAGCCAAAAGGCCATGATTTTATTATCGACCGTCGCGACAGTGCGCCAGCCGTTGGTCGTCATATGTCTGTCACCGGCGGTTAATTAGGTTTTCTGATGAAATATATTCTCCCCCTCTTTCTAGGCCTGTTGTTCTGGCACCCTGCATCCGCTGTTGCAGATGTGACCGAAGCCACCTGCAAAGCCGACTATAATGCGATGATTGAAGCCACTGAGCAGAACCGCGAAGCCTCGCTTGCTGAATTAAACGCCTCTCTTCGCCTGACAAACGACGAAGACGCTGCGGGCAGCATCAATAATCAGATCAATCAGACCTGGGAAATGGAAGAGCAATTCCGCAATCATGCCGCAACTGCGTTTCGCGATTGCATGAATTATGTGAAGTCTGGCGGCTCATAACGCCTCTCCTTTGTTTGCAGTTGCGAACAAATTCTTTCCCTAAGCCCATTTATATGGCAAAACCGTGCTTCGAGCGCGTCTATTCGCGCATCCGAATTTCTATCCTTGAGGAGCATTCCATGGATTTCCAGAACATTATTGCCGAGAAAAAAGATGACGGCGTCGCTCTTATCACTCTCAATCGCCCAGATGCGTTAAACGCTCTGAACGACGCCCTGATCAATGAGTTGGGCACTGCCATTGATACGTTTGAAGCTGATACCGATATCGGCTGTATCGTCATCACCGGTTCAGAAAAAGCCTTTGCCGCAGGCGCTGACATCAAAGAAATGCAGTCCAAGTCATATATGGACACATACATGTCGAACTTCATTTCCACGTGGGAGCGTGTGGCAAAATGCCGCAAGCCCGTCATTGCGGCCGTAAACGGCTTCGCCCTTGGTGGCGGATGTGAGCTGGCCATGATGTGTGATTTCATTATCGCCGGTGATCGCGCCAAGTTCGGTCAACCTGAAGTCAAGTTGGGCATCTTACCCGGTGCTGGTGGGTCGCAGCGCCTGACACGTTTTGTTGGTAAATCCAAAGCCATGGAAATGTGCTTAACCGGTCGCATGATGGACGCTGAAGAAGCTGAGCGCGCTGGTCTTGCCAGCCGCGTTGTTCCAGCTGCTGAATTGCTTGAAGAAGCGCTGAAGACAGCGTCGACCATCGCCGGCATGTCGACACCGACAACCATGATGATCAAAGAATCAGTGAACCGTTCTTACGAGACAACGCTTGCTGAAGGTATCCTGTTTGAGCGTCGGACATTCCACGCCGCGTTCGCGACCGAAGATCAGAAAGAAGGCATGTCCGCTTTCGCTGAGAAGCGCAAAGCCGATTGGCAAAACAAGTAAGCTCGCAAGAAGGCCCCTCTCCCTCGGGAGGGGGTGGCATATAACGCCGGATGAGGGGGTGTTGCGCAGACACCCGTCATCCTGTCCTTCTCCCAAGGGAGAAGGAACTCACGTATTTAAACCTTTCGCGCAAGCGTTAGCCCATCGCCGATCGGGATCAGAGACAGCTAGACCCGCGTGTCATCCTTTAGCATCGTATTGAATTTCCGCATCGCCTGAGCATTCTCGGACGTTGTGTCTGGATCCGCTGCATTGCCATCCATAAAGATATTATCAGCAGCAATCACACCACCGACGCGAAGCAATGCCAAACAGCGTTTAAAATATTCTGGATAGCCCGGCTTATCTGCATCGATGAAGGCAAAGTCGTAATCCCCCGTCTCGCCCGCTGTGATCATCGCATCCAGCGTTTCTGTCGCAGGCGCAATCCGAAGATCGATTTTGTCTCGAACCCCGGCGTCCTTCCAGAAAGGCTCACCCACAGCGGTATAATCTTCAGAAATATCGCACGCGACGATCCGCCCGTCCGCAGGTAGCGCCAAAGCCACCGCCAAAGATGAGTAGCCTGTAAAGACCCCCACTTCGATACAGTTTTTGGCGCCCAGCATACGCACCAGCATCTGCATCAACTGCCCTTGCTCTGGGGAAATCTGCATGATCGCCATCGGATGTTTCGCGGTCTCGTCGCGCAAACGCCTTAGAACATCTGGTTCGCGGAGTGAAATATCCAGCATGTAGGCGTATAGACGATCGTCGATATCAATCGTGTGGGTGCTCAGGGTTTTCTCTCCATAATCTGGTTATGCGCATTGAAGATGAGGCAGATCATGCGCTAATTTAACCGCCGAGAACAATACTGATATGCAATCTGTTTCATCCTCATAGAAAGACAAAACCAATGCAGAAAATTGGCATGATCGGCGGCTTAAGCTGGGTCTCCACCGCAGAGTATTACCGCCTGATGAACGAGATCACACAGGCTGAACTCGGTGGCGTGAATTCTGCACATCTCATATTGGAAAGCGTCAACCGCGAGCTTTATGCCGAACATGTCTATCGTCGGAGCGATGAAGATGCAGTCTGCGAGATGATCGCATCGGCAGCCAAATCCGTCGAACGCGCAGGTGCTGAATTTATTGTCATCACCTGTAATGACGTTCACCGCTTCGTGCCTGAGGTCGAGAAACTGATTTCAATTCCTTTCCTGCATATTGCCAGCGCAGCCGCTGAGAAAATCAAAGAAGCTGATACCACGAACGTCGCACTGCTGGGCGTCTGCAAAACCATGGAACTTGGGTTTTATGCGGACGTGCTCAGTGACCATGGCATCACAACAATTATCCCGGACGATGATGAGCGGACGTTCGTTGATGATTCGATCATGAACGAAATGGTTGCGGTGAAATTCCTCGATACCACACGTGAAGAATATGTCGATCTGACGAAAAGCCTGGCAGCACGTGGTGCCGAAGGCATTGTATTGGGGTGCACCTAAATCCCCCTATTGATTGATGCCAGTCACACGGACGTCCCATTGTTCTCAACCACGGACATCCACTGTCATACGGCTATTAAACGCGCGATTGCGAATTAAATGGCCTACATTTAGCGCTCCCAATAGAAGATAAATCGTCACCCCGACAAAGGCCGGGGTCCAGAAACTCTGAATGATGTTTTGATACCCTGGATTCCGGCCTACGCCGGAATGACGACTTGCATGATCATTGATGATACGAGAGGGGGATAATCCGCACTGTATCTCAAGGTCATCATGCGCTACCTTGCCATCATGAACGACAAAATTATTTATCATATGTGCAAGGCTGACGAGTGGGCCCAGGCACAAGCCGGTGGATCATATCCCGGCTCAAGTCAGGA
>CAWUWH010000143.1:0-4450 GCA_963926035.1 uncultured Rhodospirillales bacterium | reverse complement strand
GGCGCGAAATGACCTCAAGCTCATTAGCATGGTTTAAAATATCAGCAGTCAGTTCAGCAGATCTGGCTGCGATTGCGTGAACACCAGGCATGTGCGCCAAAAGCGTTTCTGGACGAATGTCGCCCTCAAGATGGACAACTTCAATGTCATCCCGTCCAGCTAAAATTTCTAATCCACACGGGTGCATGGTTTCCGTGATAAGAACACGTTTCATATTGTTACTTTCTATTATTCAGCTGCGTCAGAAGATGGGGGAGCCCCGAAGAATTTGTTTTTAGCCATGGACTGGCTTTCGTAGATAGAACCTTTTTTCTCAGGCTCGGGGAAGGGAAGGCGGATAGGGGCAGAGACAAGACGAGGTTCGTTGGTCACATCCCCTGCGATCATTGTGGCTTCGAACTGTTCCCATGAACCGATTCTAGACATGCCACGAATATCCCATGCATCGGCTGCGGCAACTTGTAGCAATAGCAACCGCCTATCTTTGCCTGATGTATTTTGTCCAGAACCGTGCATCATCCGTACATGATGGAAACTGCATGAACCCACTTTACCAGTTATCTTTTCAGCCTTTGAAAAATCTATTCCTGATGTGTCAGGGTCAACGGCGCCGATAAACCGGCCTTCCTGATGATGGTCATGGGTGGGGCCTTTGTGAGAACCCGGAATGCAAAGGAGAGGACCATTGTCTTCGGTCATGGCATCAAGCATGACACCAACCGCAAGAACATCATCATTGGTATGGGGATAGAATGCCCAATCCTGATGCCACTCAACGGGTGATCCAAATGTTGCTGATTTCAAATTGATTTTTGATCCATGCATTCGCAAGTTCGGGCCGATCAACCGCATTAACGCTGCAATGAGCTTTGGATGTTTTGCCATCTCATGGAAAACTGGATGGTTGAGGAACGGCTCCTTAATGCGGCGGACACGTGGGTTTTCATGTGTATGTGAAGGCTCTAGATCAATCACGTCCGTGTGGTCTGTTAAATCGCGTGCGCTTTCGACCAGACCCGACATCGCCTCGTCCATCGCCTTGATGTCATCGGTGGAAAAAATATCCTCAATAACAACGAAGCCTTTGCTCTGATACTCGGCGAGTTGTTCGTCGTTGACGATTGATTCTGGTGAAGGCGTTGTCATAGGGCTGCTCCTTAGCAATGTATTGAAGTGTTTGGCTTAAAGAAAATAACTTGGGTAGCGATCTCAGATGTCGTCAACAATGGCAAGTGACTTACCAAGGTGTTTTCTAACGGCGGCTTCGGCGGCAGTTTCATCGCCACTCTCGAGAGCGGCGACAATCGCCCGGTGTTCTTTTATTACAGTTTTTCTACGAACTTGAACCATTAGGAAGAGACCGCGAATGCGATCGTAATGACCACGGCGCGTATCGAGTAGCCGCATCAATCCCTGGACGCCAGCTTGCTCGAACATTTCTTCGTGAAAATGGTTGTCGGCTAATTTAAATGCGCTCTGATCGCCGGCTTTAAATTCTGTGCTCTGTCTGTGAATCCAAGCTTTAAGCTCGTCGACGCCAGGCTTTTTAATGGATTTCGTAAGAACTCGAACAACTTCAACCTCGACGCTTAATCGCAAAAAGTGAATTTCACGCGCTTGCTGAATATCAATAAGTGATACGGATGTCCGTGATTGCGGGAGTATATTGACGAGACCTTCTTCGCCTAATCGCAGCATGGCTTCTCGAACAGGCGTTTGACTAATGCCATATTTTTGCGCGATCTGATTTTTTGAGATCGTCGTGCCAGGCTCTAATGTCAGGTTAATGATCTGATGACGGACGTCTTCATACACCTGTTGAACGGCTGAAATACCTGGCTCACGGCGGAGTAGGTTTCCGCCTCGCGCACGTTCAAAAGATGAGTATGGCATTAACACATTATCCAGTTTTGATGTTTGAAGTGTTGCCTCATCATAAACTTGAACGCCCTAATTGTTTTCTCAGTTGATGTAAGTTAAGTAACATATCCCTTGACGACTCAACTGATATATTAGTATATTAATAAGTGTTATGTCAAATTCAACTAAATTACAAAAGTTATTTTGGGAGGTCTCCAAATGTTAAAAAAGTCAATTATTGCCCTGTCTCTAGGGGCATTTGTATTGTCGGCTGCACCACACGCCGCCGACGCTAAAACGCTTAAAGTTCAATCTAGTTCAAAAGCGGGTGACTGGGCGCACCGTTTTATGACAGACAAGTTCGCGCCAAAGCTCGGCGTGATGACCGCTGGTTCTCTCATGATCGACGTGCTGCCAACTAAAGCTGTTGTCCCACACCGTGAGACAATTGATGCAGTTGCTAACGGCATCCTTGATGGTGACCTGAATGCAGTTTCATATTTCTCTGGTCGTGACCCTGCGTTCGCGATTATCGGTGACCTGATTGCTGGTTACGATACTGTTGATCAAGTTCGTACATTCTGCCAATACGGCGGTGGTAAAGAAATGCTGCAAAAGCTCTATGACAAGTACACCAAAGGTAAAGTACATGTCATTGGTTGTGGTCCATATGCAAAAGAAGCATTCGTGTCGACAATTCCAATAAGAGGTATCGACGACTTTAAAGGTGTTAAAGTTCGTTCCCCTGAAGGTCTTGCTGCTGAAGTGTTCAAGCGCGTTGGTGCTGCACCAGTTTCTCTGCCATTCTCAGAAGTTTACACTTCGCTTGAGAAAAAGGTTATCGATGCGGCTGATGCATCTGCTCACGTGAACAACCACGCAAGTGGCATGTATAAGATTGCAAAATACCCAATCTACCCTGGCATTCACTCAATGGCTGTTCTGCAGTTTATTGTGAACAAGAAAGTCTGGGAAAAGATGAGCAAAAGCGATCAGACAAACCTTGAAATGTGGTATCAGGCATCTTACGACGCTATGCGCCGTGAAGCTGATCTAGAAGATCAGGCGATTGCTGCTGAGCAACGTGCTGGTACTGACATTACAGTCATTGACTGGTCTGCAGAAGAACGCGCTAAGTTCCGCGCAATTGCAGTCGGTGCTTGGGAAGATTTCGCTGCGAAATCTCCTCTTGCAAAAGAAGCACTCGACACGCACCTCAACTTCATGCGTTCAACGGGTCTGTTGAAATAACTTAAAGACACTGCGAGCCGCCACGTTGGATTCCAGCGTGGCGGTACGTATGTATTCAATTATAAAATTTTGAGGGCGATGTAATGAACGGTATTGACGGTATTACCGAGCGAATGGTTGGCGCACCTAAAGGGTCCGCTTTTAATAGCTCAGTTGATCACTTCAGTCGATTTCTTGGTCTGGCCGTTGGCAATCTATATTTGCTTGCGGCTTTTTGTACATTATGGGAAGTTGTTGCCCGCTACTTTTTCCATTCACCTACGCAGTGGGTTTTCGAAGTTGTTATGGTGCTTTGTGCATCTGCGTGGATGTTATCTGCTGGTTTTGTGACGCTTCAAAAACGTCATATCGGTATTACCGTATTTTATTTGATGGCGACAGAGCGAACGCGCTGGTGGCTTGATCTATTCGCGATGGTGGTCGGTGTTTTTGCACTTTATATGTTGGTGTCAGATACGCTTATTCGCGCCCTAGAGAGTATTGATCTGGTTGAGCGCGGTGGAACGGCATGGAATTCGCCGTTGCCTATGGTGCTCAAGACCGTTCTAGTCACAGGCTTGTTTGTTTATCTTGTTCAATTACTGGTCAATCTAAGTCGCCATTTCCGTAGTAATTTCCTGCAATTTGCTGTTTATGCCACGCTCGCTTTGATTTGTGTGAGACTACTTGTCTCCATGTTTGGTCATTACGATGTTGCTGACGGGATGATGCTTGGCATAGATGAATCCATCGCTGGTGCCAGTTCTGACTTTGTTGATCAATTCAGGATCGACCGGGAAGAGATCGGTATTGGGACGATTTCACTGATTATCGTTGCTGCCCTTCTCGCGTTAATGATGACAGGCATGCCGCTTGGTATCGTCACCTTGATTATTTCGGTGTTATGCGCCCTCGTCTTTTACGGCAATACAGGCCTGTACCTGGTATCTACGAACGCCATGGACCTTTTGGAAAAATATCCATTGGTGGCTGTGCCGTTCTTTGTCTTGATGGCATCAATCTTGGAGCGCGCCGGTATTGCTCAGGACTTGTTCGATGCGATGTCTATCTTTGCGGGTGGATTACGCGGTGGTGTTGCTGTTCAAACAACAGTTGTTGCGGTTATTCTCGCTGCAATGTCAGGCGTCATGGGTGGTGAAATCGTTATGCTCGGCCTTGTCGCGCTGCCACAAATGTTGCGACTGGGATATGACCGTAAATTAACAATCGGTCTGATCTGTGCAGCAGGTGCATTGGCGACACTTATTCCGCCTTCAATCGTGATGATTGTTTATGGCTTAAGCGCAAACGTCGGTATCGGAGATTTGTTCTCTGCTGGATTCCTTCCAGGTCTAATGCT
>CAWUWH010000142.1:0-3864 GCA_963926035.1 uncultured Rhodospirillales bacterium | reverse complement strand
TTCATAGATTTTGTGGTCTCACGTTATCCGCCTGCAACAGGCGGCCAAATTGCCAGATGGTCACCAGCCTCAAGGGAAGTACTTCCCCGCTCATCTGGTGCGATATAAACACCATTGATCAGAACCATGTGGCACATCTTTTCGGGCAAGCCCAACCGCAGAATGATCTGCGTCGGTGTCGCCTTCTCACTAACTTCGAGATCAGCCTCATTCTTAACGGCGCCCGTGGGCAAGTATTCGGCCAGAGAAGCATAGAGCTTTATACGAACTTTCATTTTACCTGACGTCTATTATTGTTGAGAACAAGCGACGTATGCGTCGGCAATTAGGTGTGGGTTTTCCATCAAGCGCTCTTTCCATGGACCAAGTGCGATTTCGGTCTGAATAAGACCCCGCAACACGCCAATCTGATCCGTACGACCAAGCGATAGTGCACCGATGATTTTGTCGTCATCGAATTCCAACCGCATATATTTGAAGTTTTCTGTATCGATCACCTCAGCATGATCGCCGCCTTCAATCCCATCCCATTTACCAAAGCTGGCCGAGATCAGACCGACTGTATCCAGCACGTTCATATTCAAGCTGCCTTTAAACGGTGCAGACTTGCCCGCCATATTAAGCCCTGCAATACGTCCGTGATCGACGGCCGTTGGCTGTACGGCATGCACAGCCCAGCCACCGGTTGAAAAATCAGGCCCCTGGGCACAATCGCCAGCCGCATAGATATCATCGACGCTTGTGCGCATGCATTCATCGACCAAAATACCTTGATCCGTTTTCAAGCCTGCGCCATCAACGAAATCTATATTCGATTTGACACCTGTCGCAACGACAATGAGATGCGCCGGGATTTGTTTACCGTTATCCAAATCAACAACCAGCGTGTCTTCAGGGTCCTTAGACGCCTCAAGCTTGGTCACTTTGGTTGATGTATGAACATTAACGTTCTGTTTTTCGCACCAGGCTTTGACCATGTTGCCCGCAGCTTCGTTCATCATACGCGGCACCATACGATCCAGCGCTTCAACGACGGTCAGGTTTACACCTCGTTCGGCCAAGGCCTCCATGATGATACAGCCAATAAAGCCAGCCCCCATCAATACAACATCAGCGCCTTTATCAGCGAATTTCATGATGTTACGGCAATCTTCAAGGGTCCAACAATGATGCACGCCCTTGAGATCAAGACCATCAATTGGCGGCTTCACAGGACTTGCACCCGTAGCGATCAAAAGTTTTGAATAGAGCTGATCATCAGCACCCTTGAGTTTCACTATTTTAATTTTTGGGTCTATGCTCTCAGCTTCACCTTGGCGATACTGGATTGCATTCTTGTCGTAGTGGCCCTCTTCTTTACGAAGATACGTCCCCTCTTCCGCGATTAATCCCGTCAACACGTAAGGGATCGCCATGCGTGAATAGGGCGGTTCAGGTTCTGATCCAATCATCACGATGTCGGCTTTTGGATCAGCTTTACGCAAGGTATCCGCAGCCGTTACCCCGGCAGGGCCAGCGCCAATAATCACATATGTCATTGTCATTCCTCCAAGGCGATGGTCGGGAAAGGAACTAGGCCCTTTCCCTTATTCCATCAAAGACCAAGACGTCCCAACGTTTCATTGGTTGGCACACCATCAGCTGTCCAGCCACGGAGCTGATAATACTCCGGCAGCATTTTATCGAGCTGACTGGTCAATCCTTTTGCAGGACCGGTTTTCGCAGCATCTTTCATCAATCGCTCTGGCAACTTGTCATCCGCAGCCGTAAATCCAGCAGCGTTATTAAAGTTACGCTCGAGGTTCCAAATCCGCTCACCCACTTCAAGAAGTGTTTCAACAGACCAGTCACCTTCGCACGCTGCATCGATTTGTGGTGCAACGTCTTCCAATGACCATGCGAACGATGTGAAGACGCAAATACCCGCACTATCAAATACAGCCGTTGCATCCTGAAACGCCTTAACCAGGCCAGCCTTGCCTTCATGAACCAAAGGATCAGTTTTCTCAGGGATACCAAGAACCTCAGACGCAACTGTGTACGAACGCAAATGACAAGCACCGCGGTTCGAGGTTGCATAGGTGAGGCCCATGCCTTGAATGCCACGTGAATCATAAGCTGGGAACTCTTGTCCTTTAACAGACATTGAAAGTTCACCGTGACCATACTTTTCACATAGAAGCTTCGACCCAAGGCCAATTTCGGCACCAAAGCCTTCGCTTTTACCTGTCAATTCAGCCAGATCCGTCAGTGCCTTTGCACTTCCAAACTTGAGCTCAATGCCACCCGTTTCCTTGTCCGTGATAGCGCCTATTTCATAAAGCTCCATCGCGGCACCAACAGTGGCGCCAAAGGAAATTGGATCGTACCCTTGCTCATTACAGATGAAGTTGGCAAACGTCAGTGCATCAAGGTCATCAACACCTGTTGCGGCACCCAGCGCCCATGCGGCTTCATATTCGAGGCCACCCGACGCAACCTGATATTCAGGACGTTCGGCAACAGTGTAGTGGGTCCGGTCGATCGTCGAAATACGGCCACACGCAATGGTGCACCCAAAGCACGCCGCGTTTCGAACCAGGTTAGGCTTACCATCCGACTCGCGTGGCTCAGCCATAGCTTCGGCTGAAATCGCATGTGCACCATCGAACTGAACATCCCGGTGGTTTTGCGATGGTAGCGCCCCTGTCTCATTGATCACGTTCATCAAGACTTGTGTGCCAAATGCCGGAAGACCTTCACCCGTCACAGGGTTTCCAGCCAATACAGCTTTGCCCGCGTTTGCAGCCTCAAAGAAACGAACCGGGTCTTTAACGGTCACACCCTTCGTGCCGCGAATAGCAACGGCCTTCAGGTTCTTTGAGCCCATGACAGTACCAACGCCGGATCGTCCCGCAGCACGGTGGTAATCATTGACGACACAGGCGTACTTCACGCCTTTTTCGCCAGACACACCGATTGATGCGACACGAATCATTGGGTCCTGATGATCACTCTTAATCTTGTCTTCGGTGTCCCAAACACTGGTGCCCCACATATCAGAAGCATCAATAAGCTGAGCATTCTCATTGTCGATGAACAGATACACAGGTGTTTTTGATGCGCCTTCAAAGATCACCATGTCGTATCCAGCATTTTTCATTTCGTTGCCGAAGAAACCACCAGAGTTTGAACACGCAATCGCACCCGTAAGAGCACCTTTGGTAATCACTGAATAGCGACCAGCAGTTGACGCGCATGTGCCCGTTAGTGGCCCTGTTGCCATAATCATCTTGTTGTCGGGGCTGAGTGGATCGACCTTTGGGTCGACCTCTTCAACGAAATACTTCGTCGCCAAGCCGCGTTGGCCAAGATATTTGTTTGCCCAATCCATGTTGAGCGCTTCTTCGGAAATCGTCCCAGCCGTTAAGTTCACGCGGAGGAGTTTTTTAGCCCATGCCATTATCTTGTCCTCTTATTTAAGCTGAAGCTTGTCCAGCGTCGGTTTTTTCCGCCCAGGCGCGCATTTTCTCAAGCCCGGTCCAATTCGCATCGACGTACGTGATCGCGTCTGTCGGACATGCCTTGGCACATTCCGGCTCGCCCTCGCACAGATCGCATTTGATCACTTTGCCAGTGTCAGAATTGTAATTGATGGTGCCAAATGGACAGGCAATCGTGCAGACCTTGCAGCCAACACAGAGATTATCATGGACGATTTTCGCCCCTGTCCCTTTGTCGAGTGTGATCGCATCAACAGGACATGCATGCATACACCATGCTTCGTCGCACTGCGTACATGTGTAAGGCACGAAACGGCCCTTATCATGGAATGTGAAAATCTTGATCCGTGATTTTGCCGGATTAAATGCATTCTCGTTGTCG
>CAWUWH010000141.1:0-2869 GCA_963926035.1 uncultured Rhodospirillales bacterium | reverse complement strand
ACGGCGCGTAATTTCGTCAACGCGTCTGTTGGCATCGTTGCGTGATAGGCATGGCCGCCATTCTCATACGCTTCCATGATCTGCATCCATTTTTTGAAATCACAGGCAAAGCTTGAGCTTGTTGTCGCATCGATGCGTTCGCGGGCATTGGCGCTGAACATCACCAAGCCACCACAAGGTGTTGAGCTCCAGCCCTTCTGAAGTGCGCTGATAAGAACATCGGCACCAACAGATTTCATGTCGACCCAGACAGTTCCTGATGCGATGCAATCGAGGACAAGCATGTCGCCGACTTCATGCACGGCATCAGCCATAGCTTTGAAATAATCGTCAGGCAGGATAATTCTGGCGGCGGTTTCTACGTGTGCCGCAAATACGAGGTCAGGCTTTTCTGCGCGAATAGAGGCAACAACCTCATCAATAGGGGCGGGGGCAAACGCCGCTTGGTTACCTTGCTCAACAAGACGTGCTTTATGGACGATCTAGACAGAAGGAATCTTCCCAGCTTCAAATATCTGGCTCCAACGATAACTAAACCAGCCATTACGGACGACGAGGCATTTCTTGTCTGTGGCGAATTGTCGGGCAACGGATTCCATCCCGTATGTGCCGCCGCCAGGGATGATTGCCGTGGCTTCTGCGTTGTAGACTTTTTTGAGGGTGCCTGAGATATCGCGCATGACATCTTGGAATGAGCCGGACATATGGTTCAGAGAGCGGTCCGTAAATACGACCGAATATTCAAGAAGGCCATCGGAATCGACACTGGAAATTGGATTTCGCTTGAGTTTTCTCCACCACAAAAAAATGAATAAATTGCCTGTTATGCAGGCTTATTAATTGCACACGTTAAGAGAATTTACCCCACACGGGTGTGTGGTCAGACGGCTTTTCTTTGCCGCGCGGCGTCTTATCAATGCCGACAGACTCTAACAGATCAGCAGCCTCGGGGGATAATAATAAATGGTCAATGCGCACACCATTGTCTTTTTGCCATGCCCCGCGCTGATAATCCCAATAGGAATACAGGTGAGGATCAGAAACCATGGTGCGGAAGGCTTCGGTGTATCCCATATTGAGGATTTGGCGGAATCGGGCGCGGCTTTCGGGACGGCATAGGGCGTCATCAGCGAAGGCAACCGGATCATAGACATCATCGTCATTTGGAATGATGTTGTAGTCACCACCAAGGATAACAGGGATGTTCTGGCTTAGTAAGTCTTCTGCATGTGCAACTAGGCGGTCCATCCAGCCGAGTTTATAGGTGAATTTCTCGTGGTCACCGCCATTCTCGTCGCTTGTCGGGTTACCGTTCGGTAAATAGATCGCTGCGACACGAAAGCCACATGTGTCGGCTTCGATATAGCGTGCCTGTTCATCGGCTTCGTCACCCGGTAGGCGGCTATGGTGTATTTCTATGGGCTGCTTAGAGAGGATCGCGACCCCGTTATAGGTCTTTTGACCGACAGTTTCAACATGATAGCCAGCGGCTTCGATTTCCATGCGCGGAAATGTATCGTCAGTGGTTTTCAATTCCTGAAACAGTGCAACGTCGGGAGAGAATTCCTCCAGCCATTCCAGAACACGGGGCAGGCGGGCTTTGATGGAATTTACATTCCATGTGGCGATGACAGTCATAAATCAGATGTCCGAGTTAGACAGAGAAGGATGCGCCGCAGCCACAGCTGGACGTCGCATTCGGATTGTCGATCTGGAAGAATGCAGCGCCAAGCTCATCCTTAAATTCAACTTTGCAGCCTGCTAGAAAGCCAAGCGAGACTTCGTCGGTTACAACAGCCATACCATTGTGCTCAAACGTCACGTCGTCTTCGTTGGTTTTATCGACCAGGTCAAAGGCATACTGAAAGCCAGAGCAACCGCCGCCGTTGACGGTGACACGCAGCATCAATCCATCATTTCCTTGAATCTCGCGCAGCTTGGCAATCCGTGCCGCCGCTGTGTCTGATACAACCAGATTTTGCTCAGTTGTTTGTGTTCCGTCCGGCATATTCAACTCCTAGAGCAAAACCTGAGAAAATGGTTACATTTTCGAAAGTGGTTTTGCGGTACTATCATTCAGCTAGAGCAATGACGATGATCCAAACATGATCGAAATTGCTCAAGTGCCCAGCATCATTATCGCGCCAAGTCCTACTTAGGCGATGTCCTTATTTGTAGTCTACTAGATTTCGCTGTCAATCGCACGTCTTAGGTCATCAAATTTTACCTGCTGTTAAATTCTGCATCTGGGCCTTTCATAGCCATCAATGAAGGTATTGGTAGAGAGGTCAAAAAAGGTATGATGGTGGTGATGATACGATTTGTTGCACGTATAGGTATTGTGGCGCTTTTGACATGCGTCAGCGCTTTTGGCGCTGTGTCCGATGACAGTTACGTCTACCCGCCGGGAGCTGAACCTTTCGACTATGGCGACGGTTTTCCTCCTAAGTTATTGAAATTTAAACCTTATGACGAGGTCGACGTGCCAGATTTCCCCTTAACGAGTGCCTATAATGATTTTATGGGAACTTACTTGGATTCCGACCCTTTAGAGGCGCTTAATAGACACCGAATGTTTGTATTGGACAAACGCCTAGATAAGGTTCGTGAAAATCTAGATTAGGCGATTGCGCAAGGATGAGACAAGGATTTTACAGACCTCTTCCGACGTGTCATCGAATGGGGCGATAATATTTGGCACAGCGATGGTGCATATGTGTGGGCACAATCAAAAATTGAAGAAGATAGGAGCCCGCATGAAAGCCATGAACGGGTTAAACGTACATTAAAGTATGTTGCAATAAAGAAAGAATATGCGCCGGCAATTTACGACGATACAATGAAAGGAAATTTGAATCCTGAATCAAAG
>CAWUWH010000140.1:0-2599 GCA_963926035.1 uncultured Rhodospirillales bacterium | reverse complement strand
GAAGCTTTCATCTGCATCATAAGCGCCGCCGTAAACGCCAGAGATGGATCTGATTTCTGCGCGGTACCGCGTATAGACAGTTTCGAGCGATGATGAGATTTCACCAACCGTCGCGCGCTTGCGTGTGGCATCAACGGCAAGGGCGAGGAGGTTGCCTTCGCCCATATTCGCAGCGTCGGTGAGTGCGCTTAGAGCTGCATCGCATGCCGCTTGATCGCGGGTATTACGAACAGTCTTAAGGCGGGCAACTTGGCTTTCACGAACCTTGTCATTATCGATATCAAGAACATCGATAGTTTCTTCTTCGCCGCGTTGATACTTGTTTACACCAACAACAATTTCTTCACCACGATCGACGCGCGCTTGTTTGCGCGCTGCGGCTTCTTCGATGCGAAGCTTTGGCAGGCCTGCATCAACGGCTTTGGTCATCCCGCCCATATCTTCAACTTCATCGATGAGCTTACGGGCTTCGGTGACCATTGAGTTTGTCAGCGCTTCGACATAATAACTGCCACCCAGCGGATCTATAACCTGCGGGATGCCTGTTTCTTCAGCGATGATCAGCTGCGTGTTGCGGGCGATACGGGCTGAATTGCGTGTTGGCAGACCAATGGCTTCATCAAGTGCGTTCGTGTGTAAAGATTGCGTGCCACCTAAAACAGCGGCCATCGCTTCAATGGTGGTGCGGATGACATTATTATAGGCGTCCTTCTCGGTGAGCGAGACGCCAGATGTTTGACAGTGTGTGCGCAGCATCGAAGAGCGGGGGTCCTTTGGTTTGAAATCCGTCATTAACTCTACCCATAGAATTCTTGCGGCGCGGAGTTTGGCAACTTCCATAAAGAAGTTCATGCCGATGCAGAAAAAGAACGATAGACGCGGTGCAAACTTATCAACATCCAGGCCGTTGGCACCCGCAGCGCGGACATATTCAATGCCATCTGCCAGCGTGTAAGCCAGTTCCTGCACGCACGTCGCACCCGCTTCCTGCATGTGATAACCCGAGATAGAAATCGAATTGAACCTCGGCATGTGCTCAGCTGTATATCCGATGATATCAGAGACGATACGCATCGATGGTTCAGGTGGGTAAATATATGTATTACGCACCATGAACTCTTTAAGGATATCATTCTGAATTGTGCCGGATAGTTTGTCCGCGCTAATACCTTGTTCTTCAGCGGCAACGATGTATCCCGCAAGAACAGGAAGCACGGCACCGTTCATTGTCATTGAGACAGACATTTCATCCAAGGGAATGCCGTCGAATAGAATTTTCATATCTTCAACGCTATCGATGGCAACGCCGGCCTTGCCGACATCACCTGCGACGCGCTCGTGGTCGCTATCATAGCCCCGGTGGGTCGCTAGGTCGAAAGCAACCGAAAGGCCTTTTTGGCCAGCAGCCAGATTTTCACGGTAAAATTTGTTGGATTCTTCTGCTGTAGAAAAACCTGCGTATTGGCGAACCGTCCATGGACGGTTCGCATACATTGTCGCGCGTGGTCCCCGTAAGAACGGTTCGAAACCTGGCAACGTATCAATGTGCTCAAGACCCTCAAGATCGGCGGCGGTATAAAGTGGCTTAACGGTAATGCCTTCTGGCGTTTCCCAATTTAGATCATTGACGCTCTTACCTTTCAGCTCTTTTTCAGATGCTGATTGCCAATCATCTAATGTCGGTTTGCCGTTGCTTGCCATCTTGATCCTCCAATTTTTTATAGCGACATTATAAGGGCAAGCACATGTGACTTGCCAATTATTTCGCACATGCGAGAAAGCAAATGGGGTAAATTAGGCAAAACCCCAAAATATAGTGCACTTATCCACATCATGTGATTGCAACAAACGTGTAAACAAAATATAGTACTTTACATAGTAAGAGGCGCTTATTTAGCGTCTGCGTGGGGATTTTAACACAACGCCTAGTCAGGCACCGAGGAGATCAAGATGGCCTTCGAGTGGACACCAGATCACATTAAAACGTTAATTGCGCCTTGGAATGAAGGTCATACCACGAGCGAAATCGGATCTCGTGGTATGACCTTCATTCCAAAGCGCAATTAACGTTTTAATGTGATCTGGTGTCCACTCAAAGGCCATCTTGATCTCCTCGGTGCTGACTAGGTGTTGTGTTATAATCCCCACGCAGACGCTAAGTAAGCGCCTCTTACATTGTTTAGTACTATATTTTGCTTAAACGTTTGTTGCAATCACATGATGTGGATAAGTGCACAATATTTTGGGGGTTTGCCTAATTTACCCCATTTGCTATCTCGCATGTGCGAAATAATTGGCGACTCACATGTTCTTGACCTTATAATGTCGCTATAAAAAATTGGAGGATTAAGATGGCAAGCAACGGCAAACCGACATTAGATGATTGGCAATCAGCATCTGAAAAAGAGCTGAAAGGTAAGAGCGTCAATGATCTGAATTGGGAAACACCAGAAGGCATTACAGTTAAGCCACTTTATACCGCCGCCGATCTTGAGGGTCTTGAGCATATTGATACGTTGCCAGGTTTTGAGCCGTTCTTACGGGGACCACGCGCGACAATGTATGCGAACCGTCCATGGACGGTTCGCCAATACGCAGG
>CAWUWH010000139.1:0-2630 GCA_963926035.1 uncultured Rhodospirillales bacterium | reverse complement strand
AAGATAATACGCTTCGATGCCTGCTTTGCGTAAGTTTACCATCGCACTCTGGCTGACTGCGTGACCATGAACGCAATAACATACGACAACGGTGTTGGGTTTTAGGCTATCGGACCAAGCTGGGACATTTTGATAATCTTGCCAGACAGCGCCTTGGATCATCGCAGGCTCTTTTTCAATAGCGGGTTTCTTGCGCACGTCGACGATAATTACATCGGCATTAAATTTGAGAAGTGTTTCGAGTTCGGATTGTTCAATGCTGTTCAAAATGAGTCTCCTTGCGTCTGCATGGGTTGGATAGGTCAGTTAGATTTAAATAAAGGACGTTGCGACGCCGAATGCAGCGCCAAGGGCGACTAACATCGGCACGCTGACGCGATTGCTGATCAGCAACCCAAGCGCAACAATTGCGGCGGCAACGGATAACCACTGAACATCGCCAGCGGTATCAAATAGCGCGGTCTGGCCCAAGAAAAAGGCCAAGCTGAGAATTACGCCGACAACCGCCGCCGTAATTGCCGATAGGGCATTTCGAGCCCAGGCAAAGCGTTGGACACTCTCGACATAAGGTGCGCCAACAATGATGAGATAGAACGAGGGCAGAAATGTTACACAAGTTGTGACCAATGCTGCGATAACGCCAAGGGCAGCACCTTCAGCGCTCCAGCCGGCGAAAAAGCCAACATATGTGGTCACAAGGATTAATGGCCCCGGTGTAGTTTCTGCCAAAGCCAAACCATTGATCATCTCAGCACCGGTCAACCATCCGTATGTGTTCACCGCAGCGTCTGCGACGAACGGCAGGACAGCATAAGCGCCGCCAAAGGTAACAAATGCGGCGGTGGTAAACAGCTTTACGACGTCAGAAAATGGTTCTGTACCCAGTACTGATATCGCCAATAAGCTTGGGCCAATCAAAGCGGCAGCAAAAATAGTGGTAATCAACAGAATACGCTTCAAGGCACCAGACGTCTGTGATGCCCCGGGTGTTTCTGCTTCTGGTGCAGCGTGATCATCGTGTCCTGATGACAGGGCATTGGGTTTGAATTTGGCAATCGCGACACCGGCAATGCCGGCCACGAGCACGACAACTGGGAACGGCGTTTCCGTAAACTGCAAGGCAGCAAAGGCACCGACAGCAAGTGCCAAAGGCACAATCCCGTTGCAGGTTTTCTTGCCGATCCGGTAGACGGCGGAGATAACAATTGCGATCACAACCGGCTTAATGCCATGGAATATCGCCGCAACGAACCCGTCATCACCGTGCGCTGCCGCAACCCATGCCAGGAAAATCATCAGGAATGTGCCTGGGATAAAGAACGCAGTACCAGCAAACAGTGCGCCTTTGACGCCATGCAATCGCCAACCGATATAGGCGGCCAATTGCTGTGCTTCTGGTCCAGGTAGTAACATTGAGTAATTCAGGCCACGTAAGAATGCGCCTTGGCTCAACCATCCGCGCTTATCAACGCATTCGGTTTGCATCATTGCAATTTGACCCGCAGGTCCGCCAAAACTCATAAAACCGAGTTTGACCCAATACCGTGCAGCTTCGCCAAAAGATGGCTGTGTCTGAGTATCAGCTGTTGATGATTTTTCTAGTTGATCGTTCATAAACGCTCTCACTCGAAAACGCTCGAGCAAGTAGCGAGGGCAGCGCTTTGACGAACGATCGCCTGTGACGTCGGGCGACTGCCTTTGGCCCGATAAAAAACTTTATAGACCATCTTAAAATTTTACGAAAGTTAAAATCACAGAAACGTGAGGCGTTTTCAGGGCAACGTGACAGGACTTACACGTTTATATACGTAATATAAGGTGTCCGGCGAGGTGCCGGATCACGGGGAATTATAACAAATACAAAAGGGGTCATATTTATGTCTATTTCAAAGAAAACACTTAGCGCAACGCTCGCAACTGCAGCAGCAGCTATGTTCATCGCAGGCGCAGAAATTACTGTTGCACCAACAGCGGCTCAAGCTGGCGTTAAGTGTGCAGGCATCAATTCATGCAAAGGTACAGGCGCATGCGCAAGTGCGACGAATGCATGCAAGGGTCAAAGTGGATGTAAGGGTCAGGGCTGGGTCAGCGCTGAAACTGCTTCTGATTGCACGGGTAAAGGCGGCAAAGTCGTAGAAGGCTGATGCTGACCAATCTATCGGTTATTCGGATGCGGAGGGATCGCAATGGCGGTTCCTCCGTTTCTTTTTTAGATGCAGGCACATAATAACTCTCGAAGGTTTTGGCTTAGGGCTTCGCCCACAACATTTCTCGGAAATTCTTGGTGATGACCCAACGTCGACAGATGGTGTCGATTGGTTTGAAATTCTCTCTGAGAACTTCATTGATGTTGGTGGCCCGCCGATGCGCAGCATGATGACCGTCTGTGAGAGATTTCCGATTGTGATGCACGGCGTATCCATGTCGATAGGATCGATGGATCCATTGGACATGGAATACCTTGAAGGCTTGAGGGCACTCGTGGATATGGTTGAGCCCGTGCTGATATCTGACCACTTATGTTGGACCGGTGCACATGGTGTGAATATGCACGACTTGTTGCCCCTGCCGATGACTGAAGAAACCGTCGATCATGTCGCGGCGCGTGTGCGACAGCTCCAAGATGTTCT
>CAWUWH010000138.1:0-13470 GCA_963926035.1 uncultured Rhodospirillales bacterium | reverse complement strand
TTCACAGATTACGCGAAATTATTGCCTATCATCTTGAGTTGGAGATTGACACGGTCTTCAGTGGTGAGATTGAATTTGATGAAAGTTACTTTGGCGGCAAACGCAAAGGCCAGCGTATTCGTGGTGCCGCCATTAAAGTCCTGGTCTCTGGGCTTCTGAAGCGTGGAGGCAAGGTCTATACGAAGATCATTCCTGATTCTTCCTCAGTAACCATGTTGCCCATTATTGAGCGTAAAGTCGTTACTGACAGCACCGTCTATTTTGACTGCTGGCGAGGATAAAATGTTCTGGACGTATCTGACTTCAAGCACTTTCGTATCAACCATTCCAAACTGTTTGCAGACATGGCAAACCACATCAACGGCATTGAGATTTTCTGGAACCAGGCCAAGCGTCATATGCGTAAAATTAACGGTGTTCCCAAGGTGCATTTCAGAATATTTTAAAAGAATGTGAGTGGCTATTCAACAACTATTGTGACCCGTCAGCTCAATTAAAGAACTTAAAACAATGAGTTAAAGGTAATTAGACTAGTTATCTGGTGCAGCCCCAAAACAAGATAACAAAATCAAGTTATTATCTTTATTGTGTCAACATCAAAAAAGCTCGTGCAATTTGACTTTTAATGCCTAGGTACGTAAATGCTCAGGAAATTGAAGTATCTTTTAACGGTGTAATCTAAAATTATTTGAGAGGCTAAGATGGAAAATATTAAGCCAGCAGAGACTAATGCAGCATCCGGAGCACACTCAAGTAAGCGCCGAAGGAACATTATACTTGGCGTGATTCTCGCATGTGCCTCGTTATTTATGTATATTAGCATATTTATACGTTTATCAGAAAACCCGCTGCAGTAGTTGTTAGTATTTTTTTCCACCTTTTAAAAAGGCTTCTACATGGACGTTCAGTCACTCGTTCACTTTAACGCTTTGTTCAACGCGATCTCTGTTGTATTTTTATCGTTCGGATTTTATTTCATAAAATCTGGCGATTGGCATAAGCATCGGGCCATGATGATTTCGGCGCTTGTCGCATCGGGCTTCTTTTTGATCTCCTATATTATCTACAAACTAAACTCTGGCTTTGCACAGTTTGGCGGCGAAGGCGTGATTAGAACCGTCTATTTCACTATTCTTATCGTCCATGTCATTGGTGCAATTGTGATCGTCCCATTGGTGCCGATCACTGTACTTCGTGCATGGCGTGAAAAATTCGACAAACATAAGAAAATCGCTCGTATTACATGGCCACTCTGGATGTATGTCGGCATTTCTGGCGTTGTTGTCTACGTAATGGCTGTCCACTTATATCCCTATCAAGGTTAGCCAGCATGTTTGAACCAGTACAAAAACAACGATGGGATCCGATTGAAGGATTTCGCTCATCTTTGAGCAGCGGTATTGCCAAGCGTGAGCTTAGAAATTGGAGCCTCATTGCCCTCAGCGCATTGGCAATTGCGGGCGTATTCGCGCTGTTACTCGCGATTTCCAGGATGCCAGGTGCTGACAAGTTATTCCCATGGCCTGTCGCCTTTTATGAAAAAAGCCTGATTATCCATGTCGTATTTTCTTTTGTGGTCTGGTTTTTAGCCGCCGCAATCATTTTGATGCAAATCGCCACCTATCGATTATCCGAAGGTAAGCCGTCGCTTCCATCAATGGGTCGAACAGCTTTAGCGCTGATGGCGATATCATTTTTGGGCCTCGCAATCCCCGCATTTATGGACCGCGGCCTCCCATCGATTAACAACTATATTCCTGCGATCACCGATCCTATCTATTATAACGGCTTACTGCTGATCGCCTTCGCGAGCATATTGATGGCGACACGTGCCATCACCAACATGCTCAACCGCACCGGGCCCTTAGAACCCATAGGCGCATCAGGCCTCGCCAGTGCTGTGGTGGTATTTGTTGCTATTGCTACGTTTGCAGTGTCTTGGAATCGCCTTGGCGGCATGCCCGTCTCTGCCGCGGAGAATGAAGATCTGTTTTGGGCTGGAGGGCATATCCTGCAGTTCCTAAATACATCCGTTATGATCGGCGCTTGGGTATTATTGGGCGGTCGCGCATATGGGAAACCAACGATTGCGCCAAAGACGGTCATGATTGCACTTGGCATGAACACACTGCTCGCCGTCGGCGGCTTTGCATTGCTGTTTATCGAAGTGCCCTTCTCTGCAGAAGAGCGTGTCCTCTTTACCCATTATCAATATGCACTGGCACCCGCGCCCATTTTCATTGGGCTTTTAGCGGCAATTGTCTTGCTTAGAACACCTGTCATTGATGGTGAGCCTGCACGCACCGCCCGTGTCGCACTCGCGCTGTCGCTTGCATTGTTCTTTTCAGGCGGTTTTATGGGTATCTTTGTCGATGGAACGGACACTAGGACCCCAGCGCATTATCATGGCGTGATCGGTGCTGTGAATCTCGCCGTCATGAGCTTCATGGTTTTGTTTGTGTTGCCGATTCTAGAGCGCGACCTGGTTAAGTGGAAAGCAATACGCATCACTTTCTGGTTATATGGACTTGGACAGCTTTTGCATAGTTTGGGATTGTTTGTCGCAGGTGGCTATGGTGCGCCAAGAAAAGTTGCGGGCACGGCACCAAATTTTGATGAGATTATAAACTGGGCTGGTCATCTTGGCATTGGTGTCGGCGGCGTAATTGCTGTCATCGGCGGCATTATGTTTATCTGGATTACCGGGCGCAGACTAATTCAACGTACACATTAATTTTGAATCGAATAGCTGGAAGTTTGGGACGTAATCAACTATAACCCTCTCTTGCTGATAAAGGCTAATAAGTAATGATTGACAGCGTGCGCAAAGACGCAGCGCCACAAGGTGCCGGGACATTGGATAGCGAAGCTGAAGAGCCTCGATACCGTGTGAATGATTTTGCTGTCCTGTTGAAGCCAAAAATCATGTCGCTTGTGGTCTTTACGGGACTCGTCGGTATTTTAATGGCGCCTGGCGGTGCTGATGCGACAACCGGCTTAATCGCCTTATTGTGTATTGCCATTGGAGCTGGTGCAGCGGGTGCCATTAATATGTGGTACGATCGCGATATCGACCTGATTATGCAGCGGACTCAGGATCGACCTATTCCTGCTGGTCGCATGAACCCAAAGATCGCATTGGCATACGGTGTATTTCTAGCGATCGGCTCAGTTATCATGATGGAAATTCACGTCGGCACTATGGCCGCCGGACTTCTAGCAATGACGATATTCTATTATGTCATTATTTATACAGCATGGCTGAAACGCCGCACTCCGCAGAATATCGTTATTGGTGGTGCTGCAGGCGCATTTCCACCGCTTTTAGGTTGGATTGCGGTCACGGGGACAATTGATCCCGGCGCGATTGCCTTGTTCATGATCATCTTCCTTTGGACGCCACCACATTCATGGGCTCTCGCCCTATACCGAACAGGTGACTATGCCGCCGCTGGTGTCCCGATGATGCCCGTCATCGCTGGCGAACGTGAGACAAAGCGACAAATGCTCATCTACACAGTTTTGATGATCGCATCGACATTGGCACCAACGTTCCTTGGCGTTTCAGGCGCCCTGTATTTGGCGACAGCTGTCGTTCTTGGCGCTATTTTCTGGGTTCGAACATGGCGCTTGTGGAAAGTTGAAGGCATTGAGCATGCAAAACCTTTGTTTGTGTTCTCAATATTCTATTTGTTCATGATTTTCTTAGCGATGCTGGCAGATCGATTGCTGTTTATTCCGGTTTTCTAAACCATGCCTGACGCGTCGACACCTTCAGCTTACACATCTCTGGAAGCCCGTTTCCGTCGTATCGCCCTGTTGGGTGAGGCAGAGGCTGTCCTTCATTGGGATTATGCCGCCGTCATGCCTGATGGCGGTGCGGACACCCGCGCCGAGCAACTCGCTGAACTCAAAGCCATATCACACGGCCTTTTAGTCACGCAAGACACGGCAGACTTAATCGGAGCCGCAGAAGCGCATACCGACGAACTGGACGCTTGGCAAAAAGCTAATTTGCACGAGATCGCGCGCCAGTACCGACGCTCCAGCGCCCTTGATGAGGCCTTCGTCACGCAGCTATCGAAAGCCAGCAGCACCTCAGAAAAAGCCTGGCGCAAAGCGCGTGCTGATGCGGATTTCTCAATTGTTGCCGACCCTCTGAGCGAACTTGTTGAGTTGGTCCGGGAACAAGCGACCAGGATTGGCGAGGCACTCGACCTGGCACCTTACGATGCCCTGCTGGACGCTTACGAGCCCGGCGGTCGCGCAGCTGATATCGATCCAGTCCTCAATGATCTGGCTGACTTCTTACCCGGCTTCCTTGATGAGGCCCTCGAACGCCAAGTGAGTGCAGGCCCGATTACAATGCCAGACGGCCCCTTCCCACAATCGACACAGCGGAAATTAGGTATTCGCTTCATGGAAGTTCTGGGCTTTGACTTTACCCGGGGTCGACTTGATGTGAGCCATCACCCGTTTTGTGGCGGCGTGCCTGACGATGTCCGCATTACCACCCGATATGATGAGACTGACTTTACGTCCGCATTAATGGGTGTGCTTCATGAAACGGGCCATGCGCTTTACGAACAAGGCTTACCATCCGATTGGCGATTACAGCCCGTTGGTACTGCGCTTGGTATGTCGATCCACGAAAGCCAATCATTGTTGATGGAAATGCAGGTTTGCCGCTCGCCTGAGTTTTTAAATTTTGCCCTCCCGATCATTCGCAAGACTTTGGGCGGCGAAGGATCTGCCTGGGACGTCGACAATATGCTCCGGCTTTATCATAAAGTTGAGCGAAGCTTTATCCGCGTTGATGCTGACGAAGTCACGTATCCGCTACATGTGATTGTCCGCTATCGATTGGAGCAATCCATCATCGACGGCACCTTGAACGTTCGTGATCTTCCGGATGCATGGAATAGTGCGTTTGAAGAGCTAATCGGTGTTGCCGTGCCGGATGACGGTATTGGCTGTTTGCAAGATATTCACTGGTACGATGGTGCCTTGGGGTATTTCCCAACATATACGTTGGGCGCAATGACCGCTGCACAAGTTTACCAAGCGGCCCAGGATGCTATCCCTTCTTTTACGGATAACATTGCGTCAGGTGACTTTAGTGCGTTTGTTGGTTGGCTTCGTGAAAATGTTCACAGCAAAGGGCGGTTACTTTCAAGCGCTCAACTTCTTACCGAAGCCACGGGTCGTCCGCTTGAGGCAGCCCCTTTCAAGAAACATTTAAAAGCACGATATCTGCCAGATTAAGCAGCGTTACTTGAGCCACCCATTGCTCACGTAATAAGCCTTGGCCTGTCTTGTAATATAAGTCCTTTTCACTTCCGGTGCTGATAATCACACCATGAGGCGTCGCTTCGCTATGCGCAAGTGCAGGGCTCGAGGCACTAAGAATTACGATCGCGAGACTTAAAGAAAATAGAATTTTCTTCATCGCACCACCCCATTGAACCCACCTTGGAAAAGCATGCCTCAGCGGAATTCTGATATCAACCCTAACGAGCAAACGCGTGGTCCTTGTTTCACCCGCCGGCACTAGATAGATTTACGATACAATCAATCCATCCATTTCGGATGAGACTTTGAGGAGGATACACGTGCGCTATATCTCGACACGCGGTCGAGCACCTGAACTTGATTTCAGCGATGTTCTTTTAACTGGATTGGCTCGTGACGGTGGACTTTATGTCCCAGCCGAATGGCCACAATTCTCCACCGCTGACCTCACCGAAATGGCAACGCTGAGCTATAACGACCTCGCATTTCGGGTTATCAAACCGTTCGTGGATGGCGCAATCCCTGACGACGAGTTGAAGAACATCATTGATCGCGCTTATGCGACTTTTGACGGCGGGCATGTAGCACCGCTGGTCAATGTCGGCGATGGCATCCATATGATGGAATTATTCCATGGCCCCACACTCGCATTCAAAGACGTCGCGATGCAGTTGCTCGGCGGCCTTTTTGATTATGTGCTCAAGGTTAAAAATAAACGCGTAACAATTGTCGGCGCAACATCTGGTGACACCGGGTCGGCTGCAATTGAAGCCTGCCGCGATAAGGACTCACTGGATATATTTATGCTGTATCCAGAAGGCCGCGTATCTGAAGTACAGCGCCGCCAGATGACAACTGTTTTTGCAGACAACGTCCACAATGTCGCACTAAAGGGCACGTTTGATGACTGCCAGGACCTCGTCAAAGCAATGTTTAATGACGAAGCATTTCGGGACCGCCATCAGTTAGGCGCAGTAAACTCAATTAACTGGGCACGTGTGATGGCTCAGATCGTTTATTATTTTTATGCAGCATTACACTTGGGTGCTCCCGACTGTGAAGTTTCTTTCACTGTCCCGACAGGTAATTTCGGCAATGTGTTCGCGGGTTATGCAGCAATGGAAATGGGTGTGCCGATTAAGCGCTTTGTTGTCGCTGCGAACTCAAACGATATCCTCGCACGCTTTTTTGAAAGCGGTGAAATGCGTATGGATGGCGTTGAACCGACCTTGAGCCCCAGCATGGATATTCAGGTGTCGTCTAACTTTGAGCGTCTTCTGTTTGATATGCTAGGCCGTGACGGGGCCCGTGTTGAACAAACCCTCACGGAGTTCCGCAAAACCGGCAACTTCAGTGTGGATGCTCAGACGCTTGCCGATGTGCGTCAGAAATTTGATGCGGCCCGCTATGATGATGCAGAAACAACAGAAACCATTCGCGCATTTTATGCCGAGCACGACATCTTAATTGATCCGCATACAGCGGTTGGTCTGGCAGCGGCGCGCGCCAAACACGAGAAAGATGGCGTGCCTATGGTCATCCTGTCGACCGCACACCCTGCCAAGTTCCCCGATGCTGTGAAGGGTGCGACGGGCGTACATCCCCCGCTCCCAGAACGCATGACTGATCTGTATGACCGAGAAGAACGGTCAGCCTTGATTGAGAATGACATTGCCGCAATGCAATCCTTCATCGAAAAAACCAAAGTGACATCCGAGGGAACAGCGTGAGCGTTCGCGTTACCGAACTTGGCAATGGCATGCGTGTCGCAACTGACACTATGGACACGGTTGAAACAGTCTCATTAGGTACTTGGGTTGAGACGGGATCACGCGATGAAGCCGTCGACGTGTGCGGTATTTCGCACTTGCTTGAGCATATGGTTTTTAAAGGCACTGAACGGCGCAACGCACGTGAGATCGCCGAAGAGATCGAAGCGGTTGGCGGGCATCTGAACGCTTATACATCGCGCGAAAACACTGCGTATTACGCAAAAGTACTTAAGGAAGATATCAATCTCGCGGTTGATCTTGTCTCTGATATTTTCATGCACGCGACGATGGACCCCGCCGAGCTTGAGCGTGAGAAATCCGTCATCTGCCAGGAAATTCACCAAGCCCATGATACGCCAGACGATGTCGTCTTTGATCTTTTCCAAGAGGTTGCATATCCAGATCAAGCAATTGGACGCCCCGTCCTTGGCACAGAAGACGTCATCAATGGCTTCACCCGTGATGACGTTCAAACATACCGGCAACAAGGCTACACAGCGCCTGCGACAGTTTTTTGTGCAGCGGGTCGGGTAGATCACACGCAGTTGGTCGACCTTGTTGGCGAAGCTTTTGAAGCTTTACCTTCCACGCCCCGGGTGAAACGAAATCAAGCCCATTATCATGGTGGCGATAGCCGTATCGAACGCGATCTGGAACAAGTTCACATTGTGCTGGGCCTGGATGGTGTCGGCTACAAAGATGATGACTTCTATGCTGCATCCGTTCTATCGACTGTGTTCGGTGGCGGCATGTCATCCCGCCTGTTTCAGGAAGTGCGCGAAGAGCGTGGCCTCGCATATTCGATCTATTCGTTTTTATCGTGCTACGAAGATTCTGGTATTTTTGGCATCTATGCAGGTACCGGGTCTGAGCATCTGGGCGACCTGATTCCTTTGTTGGCTGAAGAAGCTGCCAAAGTTTCTACGACCCTTGGTGCCGAAGAAACCCAGCGGGCGCGCGCGCAACTCAAGGCCAGTATTCTTATGGCCCGGGAAAGTACTTCAGCTCGCGCAGAGCAACTCGCGCGGCATATTATGCTATTTGACCGCCCCCTAAGCGTTGATGAGATCGTCAACAATATTGACGCTGTAGACGACAATGCCGTTCGTAGTGTCGCAGATCGGCTATTTAAAGGGACACCAACGGTTTCTGCGATCGGTCCTATCAGCGGGCTCGAAACGCACGATACGCTCGTCCAGCGGTTTAACTAGAATAATGGTAATGCATCCCGCTAACGTGCTTCTTTCGCAAGGAAGCTTTGTCGCGCATCCGAAAGCACCTGAGTTGGGTCGTGGGCGTGTCCAAACAATTGTCGGCGATAAGATCACTGTGAACTTTGAGAACGCAGGCAAGTTGATCATCGATGGATCGGTCATTGAACTTATGACTGTTGATCCAAACCATTCCCCATAAACGACATCGGGTTTATACCTGATTGTATCGTCCAAGCGAGTTTCGGAGCGGAATAGAAATGCGATTAAAACACTGCCACAACTTTCATGATTTTCGTAAGCTCGCGAAACGTCGGCTGCCAAGCCCGATATTCAACTACATTGATGGCGCTGCTGACGATGAAGTAACCTACCGACGCAACACGGAAAGCTTCGAGACCTGTGACCTTGTGCCCAACGTGCTGACCGGCGTTGAAGACATTGATATGTCCGTGACCGTCATGGGGCAGAAACTGGACATGCCCATTTATTGTTCGCCGACGGCACTTCAAAGGCTCTTTCACCATGATGGCGAACGCGCTGTTGCAGCCGCTGCCGCCAAGTATGGGACAATGTTTGGCGTCTCATCCCTTGGCACCGTGAGCCTCGCCGAGATCCGTAAAAAGCATAACAATCCGCAAGTCTATCAGTTCTATTATCACAAAGATCGCGGTCTCAACCGGGCCATGATGGAAAGTGCCAAGGAGGCCGGCGTTGAAATTATGATGCTTACCGTCGACAGCATCACCGGCGGCAACCGTGAGCGTGATCTTCGCACAGGGTTTTCTATCCCTTTCCGCCTGACCATTTCAGGTATGCTTCAATTCGCCATCAAACCGATGTGGGGCATTAATTATGTCACCCACGAAAAGTTCAGCTTACCCCAGCTTGATCAACACGTAGACATGAGCGATGGCGCGCTGTCGATTGGTCGTTATTTCACCGAGATGCTTGATCCATCGATGACATGGGATGACGTCGCCGAGATGGTCAAACAGTGGGATGGTCAGTTCTGTCTTAAGGGGATCATGAGTGTCGAAGATGCCAAGAAGGCTGTCGACATCGGATGCACCGGGATCATTTTATCCAACCATGGCGGACGCCAGCTTGACGGGTCACGCAGTCCCTTCGATCAATTGGCAGAAATCGTTGATGCCGTCGGTGATAAAATAGACGTCATCATGGATAGCGGTGTGCAACGTGGCACGCATGTTTTGAAAGCACTGTCTTTAGGAGCAAAAGCCGTTGGTGGGGGGCGGTTCTATTTGTACCCATTGGCCGCAGCGGGTCAGCCTGGCGTCGAACGTGCGCTGGAATTAATGCGCACTGAAATTGAACGCGGCATGCGCCTTATGGGCTGCAAATCGGTGAGCGATTTATCAAGTAGCAATCTGCGCTTTCGGTAAAAGCGCTTTATTCGTCCTGCTGATCGTCCAGGTACGCTTCGACAATCTGATAGATCGTTTCGGCGTCCTGGGGATTTCCTGAGAAAACCATATTTGCGGTCTCGCCATAAATATTCATGACGTAGCCGCGTGCACCACAAACTTTTTCAAGCGCCACAACAAACGGCATCAATACTTCATCGTTGAGGCTTTCGGCTGTGTCGCATTTATCCATCCGCTGGATGAGATCTTTCATAAAGGCGTCGGCTTCTGAGCCACCCTTTGATTTTTTTGATTTAGGCATGTCCGGCCTCATCTGAAAGCATTGAGGGATCAATCCCGATTTTTGACATGGCTTGTGCCCATTTGGCGTCCACGTCAACATCAAACAGAAGTTTAGGGTCAGCGTCGACGCTTAACCACCCATTGGCTTTAATTTCGTCGTCTAGCTGCCCACTTTCCCAGCCTGCATAGCCAAGCGCCAATAATCGCTGTTTCGGACCTGAGCCATCAGCCATGGCCTTAAGGACATCCACCGTCGCCGTCAGCGCAACATCGTCATCAACCACCAAGGTGGCATCATGCATGTAATCGGGTGAGTGCAGAACAAATCCGCGACCCGTTTCGACAGGGCCACCGAACAAGACATCAATACCTTCGCCCGCGGGCGGCACAGGAATTTCAAGCTGCTTGAGCAAATCCGGAAAGGTGATGCTATCCAAGGGCTTGTTGATCACAAGCCCCATCGCACCGTCTGGACCATGCGCGCACATATAAATCACCGTACGTTGAAAGCGATCATCCATCATACCCGGCATCGCGATTAAAAATCGCCCGGTCATATATCGATCAGTTTCCAAGTCTTCTTCTAAAAACCCTGACACAGGCACTTCCTTGTTAAGTCTCGCCAAATTCTTACACGTAAGATCAGCCATCAATACGGCAGTATTATGTCATATTGATCCCGCACAGCCAAAAATAGCTCATTACGTTGGCCATCACATACCCTCAACATCACGTGAGATCGTTAAGTTAACTTGCTATATATGGACTGCTTGGCACACATTGCCATGGCGTAAGCTGTTCAAACTGACCATATGCGACGATAGATGAATATGATACGGCACTTTCTGATCCCATTCCTGTTGACAGCCTTTGCCTGGGCTGGCTTCAGCGCGAGCGCAAACGCCAGTGAGATTGCCTCGGCGTGGGCTGAGGAAGAACAAGCCGCTGTGCGTCTCATCGCGTCCCGAGATGGCCTTGGCGATGACGGTGTGGTTCGTGCGGGTATCGAGTTCGCCATGCAGCCCGGCTGGAAAGTCTATTGGCGTTCACCCGGTGATGCAGGGTTTCCGCCACAGCCGAACTTCGACGGCTCTGAGAATGCCGATATTTCGCCGTTAAGCTGGCCTGTACCGCTACGATTCTCGGTTCTTGGTCTTGAAACGCTCGGATACGAAGACAGCGTGATCTTGCCATTTACGGTTCAAGCCCCCGACACCGCTAAGGATTCAGTGGTTTCAGTGACCATTCGCTACCTGACCTGCAAAGAAATCTGCATCCCATATGATGCTCAAGTCAGCATGACAATTCCTGCGGGGAATGGCGCGCCAACAGCTTTGGCACATATCATCGGACAATTTGATTCACGTGTCCCCCGAACCGCATCAGCCGCGCGCTTGAATATTTCAGAAGCATGGACGGAGCATTCTGAAAAAGGCCTATATGTTGTCGCCAATGCAACGTCAGAGATACCTTTCAAGGGACCAGATTTATACCTCGAAGGGCCTGTTGGATTAGGTTTCGGCGCACCTGCCACAAGACTTTCCAATGCCAAGCAATCGGCAACTTTACGCATCCCCGTATCAGGGTTTCTAGGTACCCCTACCGAGGCCGCTGCGAAACTTTCAGGCGCATCATTCATCTTCACATTATTGGATGGTGGCCGGGCGATGGAAGCGTCCGTGAGCCTTGGCACACCCAAGCCCTATAGCCCCGATCATCTGGCCACAACGACGGGACAGCCCGTTACCCATTCGATTGCCATTATCCTCGTGTTCGCATTTCTTGGCGGATTGATTCTCAATCTCATGCCCTGCGTACTGCCTGTTTTATCGCTTAAGTTCTTAAGCGTTGTGAAGCATGGCGGTGCCGCACCGGGTGATGTGCGTGCGCGCTTCCTGGCATCTGCCGCTGGCATTATTTTCGCATTCCTCGTATTGGCGGGTGCGCTGATCGGTCTCAAGTCGATAGGTGCCAGCATCGGTTGGGGCATTCAGTTCCAGCATCCCTGGTTCCTTATTATCATGGCGTTTCTGGTCACCATGTTTGCCTGCAACATGTGGGGATTCTTTGAATTTCGCCTGCCGGGTGCCGTCGCATCTGCGAGCCATCAAGGAAGTAGACGCGAAGGGCTTACAGGTCATTTTCTCCAGGGTATCTTCGCAACATTATTAGCGACGCCCTGCTCCGCACCATTTTTAGGGACAGCCATCGGCTTTGCATTAGCCCGTGGCAGTATCGAAATCATTTCCGTGTTTGCTGTTCTTGGCTTAGGGCTCAGTGCGCCGTACCTGCTTGTCGCAGCCGTACCAAAATTAGCCACGATGATGCCAAAGCCAGGGCCCTGGATGGTGCGCCTCAAATTTGTTTTGGGGCTAACCCTTGCCGCCACAGCACTTTGGCTCTTGAGCGTCATTGCGGGCGTTGCTGGCACCGGAGAGGCCGTCGTTACAGGCATTGTCTTGGTATTCGTTGCGCTTTGGTTGGGCAAAATCATCCCAATGATTCCAGAGATCAACAAAGCCACGCCATATGTCTTGGTTGTTGCCACCATGGCAGCTATTGCCAATGCCGAGATCAGCGACATGGATGGCCCGCTCGATACCGAGACCCCGAGTGTCAGCAAAATCGCCTGGCAGGACTTCGACCCTGCCGCCATTGAACGCATTGTCAGCAAAGGACGTATCGTCTTTGTCGACGTCACCGCAGATTGGTGTATCACCTGTCAGGTCAATAAGCGCTTCGTGCTGGAAAAGGGGCATATTCTCGAACTGCTCAACAGCCCCGATGTCGTTGCAATGCGCGCAGACTGGACACGGCCAGATCCAGTGATTGCGGACTATCTTTCAAGCTTTGGGCGTTATGGCATCCCGTTCAATGCCATATACGGAACCCGCGCGCCTGAAGGCATCGCTTTACCCGAGCTTTTGAGTAATGGAAATGTTCTGTCCAGATTTCGCACAGCAGCGCCTGAGCAACTCGCCAGCCAGTTTGAATAGCGCCTGAACGTCAATTCTGAGAAAAACTCTTTGCAAGTAGGAGCAATCGCCCTATTTGAATAAGGAGCAAAACCTTATTTTCCGGGAGAAATAGAATGACCATCAACGTGGGCGACAAGATTCCAAGCACAACAATTAATACAATGACCAACGATGGCCCAGATGCCGTTGAGACGGACGCATTTTTTGCCGGTAAGAAAATCGTCATCTTTGGCGTACCTGGCGCATTCACACCGACTTGCTCGGCGAAACACCTGCCAGGCTTCGTTGCTAACGCGGCTGCGATCAAAGCAAAAGGCGTCGATACAATTGCATGTATTTCCGTGAACGACCCATTTGTCATGGGTGCTTGGGGCAAAGACCAGAATGTCGGCGATGACGTCATAATGTTGGCTGATGGTTCTGCGAACTTCGCAAAGGCAACCGACCTTGTTCTTGACCTTACAGATCGTGGCCTTGGTGTACGTTGCCAGCGTTTCGCAATGGTTGTCGATGACGGTAAAGTCACGTCGATCCATGTTGACGAAGC
>CAWUWH010000137.1:0-4605 GCA_963926035.1 uncultured Rhodospirillales bacterium | reverse complement strand
TTTCTTGATGCGCACCGACTTTATGAACGGCTGGAATATATTCGCCAGCCTGGCCTTGTTGAGCGTGCCGATGCATCTCATTCTATCGAGTACGTGTATACCAAACGGCTTTAAGCGATTTTCAACGCGTGCCGATCTGAGACTTATCGACGTTAATCCCAAAAAGTTTTTCCGCGTTCTTGTAGGCGAATTTCTCGGCAAGGTCTTTTGGGAAATAACTGATCAAGCGACGATTGTCGTTGATGAGCCCAACATAATTTTCCCACTGCGCGTTCGCCCACGTATCAGACCCAACCATAAATTTGTCTGAATGTTTGGTCAGCAGATGCTTCCATTCAGGCTCGATATCTTCGGCCCCATGAATTTCATGTTCTCAGTATGAAAGGTCGGCATAAAGCGTCGAATACGTATCCATCATTTTTTCAATGACACCCGGTGCGGCGGACATACCTGCGTGTGCCCAAATGATTGTTAGCTTGGGTTCGGCATCATAGAAAAACTTTACGGTCTCGGCCTCGTCGGTGTGTATGTGTAAAAGAACATTTCGTTCGGCTGCCAATTTTGCAACTTGGCGCAAGAATGCATCGTCTTTGGTATCAATTGAATGGGCATGAAACTCGCCGATACCCACATGCGGATGCGCGTCTAAACGGCCACGTAGATAATCCAGCATCTCTGGCGCGCGGGTCCAGTTTGATGAGCCCCAACCGCCGTGATACGGGCGCACTTCAGGGACAATCCTGTTGGGTGCATACTCAAAGAGTTTGATCGTACCGTCATCAGGTATGGAAGACACAAGCGCCATCGCCACACCTGCCTTGTCCATCAACTCAATTACAGTGCCTGGCGGATACGGCCCCCAAGCTGGTTCCTTGTAATGCACGTGCGCATCGAAGACCGGTAAGTTATCAACACCGTCACCGATAGGGTCGGCGACAACAGGCGTCACGGCCAGGACCGCAGAGATTAACGCCCAAACAAAGCCTGAACGCATTAAGCGGCAACCCCTTAGTGCACATTAAGTGTCGCAACCACGGCGTCCGCAGCTTCACGGCCCTTGGTCACAAAATGTGTTGAGAAGAACGCGATATGTTCAGCAGCACCTTCTGAGAACTGATGCGGTGTCAGAACAACAGAGAACATCGGCGTTTCAGTTTTGAGTTGAACATTCATCAACCCCGTGACCACGGCATCAGCGACAAAGTCGTGACGATAAATGCCCCCATCGACGACGAAGCCTGCGGCGACGACGGCGACAACATCCGGGTCTTTTGCAAGTTTTTGCGCCAACAGCGGAATTTCAAATGCCCCCGGCACATCGTGCACGACGACATCGTAATCAGCGGCATTATGCTCATCCAGACGCGCTTTAAATCCGACCAACGCCTGATCAACGATATAGGCATGCCAGCGGGCTTGGATGAAGATGATTTTTTTAGACATTGCAGTACTTCCTTTAAATCAAAGACAGCACGCAATCGGGACAGACACACGCATAGATCTTGAGACCTTACATACGCCCTGTTCTCTCACATCCGGACTATGACCGTCGGCTCCGGAATCACACCGGATCTGCTGACCCCGGCCAAATAGCCGGGCGCTCGCGGGCTTATGCGCTTGATGCATTTACCGCCGGTGGGGAATTACACCCCGCCCCGAGAACGTAAATTTAAAATAGCAGCATCACCGGCAAGCTCAAGCCCTGTTAGACGCACAAGATTGACAGGATTCAAAAACGATGGATTGATGCCGCTGTCGATGATCAGAAGGAATACGTCATGCCCATTAACCCTGAGCTCTACGCAACCTTTGTGCTGGCCACTGTCGCATTGATTCTTATGCCGGGACCGATTGTCACATTAGTTATTGCCAATAGCCTTGCTTACGGCACCCGCACAGGCGTCCAAACCGCACTTGGTGCGAGCACCGGCAACGCATTATTAGCGGCAGGCGGCGCATTGGGCTTGGTCGCGATCATGGGGTATCTTGGTGATATTTTTGATGTGGTTCGCTGGCTTGGTGCCGCATACCTGATCTATCTCGGCATCAAAGCGTGGCGTGCGAAGCCGATGACCCTAGATGACACACAGCCCATGCGATTTCGAAATGCCGTCATGGGGCAAGGCTTTCTGGTCGCCATCACCAACCCAAAGACACTTATATTCTATGCCGCATTCTTTCCGCAATTTGTCGACCCCGCGCAGGCAGCAGGCCCGCAACTGGCGCTTTTATCAATCACATTTGTTGTGGTCGCGGCTGTCCTGGATACCTTGTACGCCATACTTGCGGGCAAGCTTCGGCACCGATTGCAGGACCCGGCACGCGCCCGAACCGCAAACCGCATAACCAGCATCTTATTAATTGGTACCGGCATCGGCATGGCGTTTCCACGCCGGGGGTCTTAACGCACCAAAACGTTAGCGACCTCCGCCGACAATAACGGGAAAATATCCAGACCCGCCAAGGTCTCTATTCGAGTTAACAGGACTTTCGCCTGCGCCAGCGTGATTGCAGGATTATTGGTGTGTGGCAGCAACCATGCCGTCACCTGCATATGCTTTTCCTTTTGGACAACAACCACCTTGTAGAAATGACTGGCAATGGAAGCAAGCGGCGCACCTTGTCTGGATTTAGCGCGCACCGCGTCCGCATCCGCATCCCGCACGCCATCTTTGTTCTGATCAAATATCGCCCCCGTCATCACAAACACTTCTTTATGTTCACGCGCCAGCTTACGCACATGGGCTTCCAATGCGCGCCAGATGCCTCGATTAAAATTCGGGAACTGAGGCGCAATGTTTGAAAACACGTAACTATTAATCATCGCCTGTTCTGAGCGGGTCATATCTGCACTTGGCACCATATGCCCACGATCGAACCCACTGCCCCGGTAGCTCAGACACCCGGTCGTACTGGCATTTTTTGAGATACGAATGTCCGGGCGGAAGCATTGGGTCCGTCGGCGTGATGTGGCGAGATCTTGAGCCCGCAAACGGTATATCACCCAGACCGGCATACGAAGATCCGCATCATATCCCGTAATCCAATGGCGCTGGTAAAGGGGCCGTGTCCCGGCATCAAAGTTTATATCAGCAGGTGTCCCCCAAGGCGCATGCCGTTGCAGCGCGTCAAAAACCTCAACATTCATCAAGCCCTGATCATATTCTTGGACGACCTCGGGCGATATATCACAGCCGCAGGTTTCACCTGCATTTCCCTTTGCAGGCAGCGCGATACAGGCAAAAATGCTGAAAATACTTAAAAGTGTTATTTTAAACATTATCAACTTTAACATATTTTGTGGTTATGCCACAACGCTTCAGGTCACCGTATCTGGACATCTAAATATTAACTGATCTCGCCAGACCACTTGACGCACCCCAAGACGCGCCTTAGGTTTTAGACATGATGTTGAAACTGAACGCAGCACTTCTCGAGCTACTTATCCACCCGGGGTCCTAAGGACGCCGGGACCTGCTGCTGCGTTTACCGTTTTAATTTTTCAGAGACCAACATCATGTTTTCCAAATATTCATTCTCAATTTGTCTCCGGGCACGACTTATGTGCGGCCGTCGGTAACGCTGAGGCGTCGACGGTCGTATCACTGCCAACAAATTTGACATTATCACTAAAGCACAACGCCCATGCAGATCTCATAAGAGACCGCGGGCACAAGGAGACAAAAGATGAGTAAGCAAGATAATCCCGGCATGATTCCCGGCAACAAGTACGTAGCCTTTCCAGCCATTGATATTCCCGATCGCCAATGGCCATCAAAGACAATTACCAAGGCCCCGATTTGGTGCTCGGTTGATCTGCGCGATGGCAACCAGGCTTTGATCGAACCGATGGGACCCGAGCGCAAGCGACGGATGTTCAACAAACTGGTCGAAATTGGGTTCAAGGAAATCGAGATCGGTTTTCCAGCGGCCTCTCAAACAGATTTCGATTTCTGTCGCCAGTTGATCGAAGAGAACATGATCCCGGATGACGTCACGATCCAGGTCCTGACCCAGGCACGCGACCCACTGATCGAACGCACCTTCGAAGCGATCAAAGGGGCCAAGCGGGCGATTGTGCATTTGTACAATTCAACATCAACAACACAGCGCCGGGTCGTGTTCGATCTGGATACGGCGGGCATTACCAAGATCGCAATCGACGGCACCAAGACCGTTCGTCGCTTGGCCGAGCAAGTTACCGACGGCGAAATTGTTTTCCAGTACTCGCCTGAAAGCTTCACGGGCACCGAGCTGGATTATGCCAAGGAAGTCTGTGACGCAGTGCTGGATGTTTGGGAGCCAACACCAGAAAACAAGGCAATCATCAACCTGCCTGCGACCGTCGAAATGTCGAGCGCCAACATCTATGCCGATCAGATCGAATGGATGCACCGGAACTTGGCACGCCGGGATTCAATCATCTTGAGCCTGCACCCTCATAACGACCGGGGCACAGGTGTGGCTGCCGCCGAACTGGGCGTGATGGCCGGTGCCGACCGCATCGAAGGCACATTGTTTGGTAATGGAGAACGCACAGGCAACGTCGATGTCGTGACGCTGGCGTTGAACATGTTCACACAAGGTGTCGCCCCGGATCTGGAT
>CAWUWH010000136.1:0-2557 GCA_963926035.1 uncultured Rhodospirillales bacterium | reverse complement strand
ACGCGCCTGACGTCACAGCAGAATGATCTAGCTGCAAACTTGTCGCATGGACAAAAGCAGTGGCTGGAGATCGGCATGCTTTTGGCACAAGATCCAAAGCTACTTTTAGTCGACGAGCCTGCAGCAGGTATGACCGATGCCGAAACAGCAGATACGGCGCGCTTGCTTAAAGAGATCGCTAAAACCCATTCCGTCGTAGTTGTCGAACACGATATGGACTTCGTTCGTGCACTGGATGTGAAGGTCACGGTGCTGCACGAAGGATCCGTGCTGGCTGAGGGCTCACTTGACCAAGTTAGTGCTAATCAGGACGTCATCGACGTCTATTTGGGACGATAGAAATGCTGAACGTTGAAAACATCGATTTATTCTATGGTGCAGCACAGGCGCTCAAAAGTGTTTCCATGACGGCAGAGCCTGGAAAAGTCACCTGCGTGATGGGGCGGAATGGTGTAGGAAAAACCAGCCTTATGCGGGCCGTGGTTGGCCAGCAACGTGCAGCGCGCGGCTCCGTAATTTGGGAAGGTAATGACATCTCAAAGATGCCCGTCTTTGAACGAGCTCGCCAAGGAATTGCCTTTGTGCCGCAAGGGCGGGAGATATTTCCATTGTTGAGTGTGGCGGAAAACCTTGAAACGGGATTCGCTTGCCTGCCCCGCAATGACAGACACGTACCTGGCGAAGTTTTTGAATTGTTCCCAGTGCTCAAAGATATGCTCCGTCGCCGTGGTGGTGATCTGTCTGGAGGACAGCAGCAGCAGTTGGCGATTGGCCGAGCACTTGTAACACGCCCGCGTTTGTTGATCCTTGATGAGCCAACCGAAGGAATTCAACCGTCGATTATTCAAGATATCGGTCGCGCTATATCGTATCTCCGTGACACCGGTGACATGGCGATTGTTCTTGTAGAGCAGTATTTTGAGTTTGCACGTGACCTCGCTGACAGCTTCACGGTGCTGGACCGGGGCGAAGTTGTCGTCTCGGGAAATAAAGCAGATATGAACGAGACCGATGTTCGACGACACCTCACAGTTTAATGTTCAGAAAGATCAAAGTGCGGTTGTGCTCCAGCGCACAAAAGGCCGTGCGCGTTGCACATTTAAACTGCGCGATCAGCAAACAGTGCTGGATGATTTGATGCAATCAGGTTCGTTCAAAGTAAGATTCCCAAATATGGAAAAGGGGCATGCGCCTGAGGCGGTGCTTCTGAACACTGCTGGCGGGTTAACCGGTGGTGATATGCTCTCGTTTGAAGGTGGCATTGCAGCATCAACCGCTGCTGTTTTTACAACACAGGCAAGCGAGAGAGCCTACCGGGCATTGTCTGGTGAGGCGCACGTTGTGACAGCATTAACGGCAGGTGAGGGCAGTCATCTCGAGTGGCTCCCCCAAGAGACCATCTTGTTTAATGGATCAAGGCTAAGCCGTACGTTTGATGTTGATCTTGCAGATGGCGCAAAATTACTGGCGCATGAATCCATAGTTTTTGGCCGAACAGCCATGGGTGAAGTTGTTGAGCATGGGTATTTTTCAGACTTATGGCGGGTCCGCCGAAATAATAAATTAATCCACGCTGATGCAGTACGTCTGGATGGTGAGATTTTAAAAACGTTGTCGCGGGCTGCAACTTTGAATGGCGCGAACGCAATGACGACAGTGCTTTATATCGGTGCGGATGCGTCGGAACGATTGCAGGGCATCCAGGAATTTATCTCAGGTATCTCTCCGGCTGATGGTGTGGCAGGCGTAAGCGCGTGGTCAGGTAAATTGATATTCAGAGCCGTTGCAACGGGAGGTGCCGCATTGCGGTCCATCGTCCAACCGCTTTTGGTCGACCTTCGTGATGGGCGTGATCTCCCACGCGTTTGGTCAATATGACACGTATATTGAGGAGGAATTTATGAACCTGACACCAAGGGAAAAAGACAAGCTTCTCGTTTCGATGGCGGCGATGGTTGCCCGGCGACGCCTGGAACGCGGCGTGAAGTTAAATCACCCAGAAGCCATTGCCTTGATCACAGATTTTGTTGTTGAAGGCGCACGGGACGGCAAGTCAGTTGCCGAATTGATGGCATCCGGTGCATCGGTGATCAGCAGAGATCAGGTCATGGAAGGCATCGCTGAAATGATTCATGACGTGCAAGTCGAAGCTACATTTCCAGACGGTACGAAACTCGTCACCGTTCATGAACCGATCCGGTGAGGAGGCATTATGATCCCAGGTGAAATTATTCCATCTGATGGCGAGATAGAACTCAATGCCGGACAGCCAACGATGACAATAGACGTCGCAAATGCTGGTGACCGGCCTGTTCAGGTTGGTAGTCACTATCATTTCTATGAGACAAACCCAGGCCTTGAGTTTGATCGCGAGAAAGCACGCGGTATGCGCCTTGATATTGCGGCTGGTACGGCGGTTAGGTTTGAGCCAGGTCAAACCCGGAGTGTCACATTGGTGCCATTGCTCGGCGGTCGAACGGTTTACGGCTTCAATAAAAAAATCATGGGGGCCCTCGATGCCAGTTAAAATTACCAGAGCTGCCTATGCAGATATGTT